>CAYZIQ010000065.1:0-16280 GCA_964478375.1 uncultured Chloroflexus sp.
GATGTCATCGTGCTGAACACTTGCGTGGTGCGCCAGTCCGCCGAGGACAAAGCCGTCGGTCGCCTCCACTCGCTGCGTCCGCTCAAGCAGCGCAACTCCAAGCTGGTCATCAACCTGATGGGCTGCCTGGTGGGCATCAAAGGAGATGAGAGACTGCGCGCCCGATTTCCCTTCGTGGATGTATTCTCACCGCCCTCCGACCCGGAGCCGCTCGTGGCGTACCTGACCCAGGGTGAGGCGCGGGCGCTCGAAGCCTCCCGGACCTCGAGCCTGTTCGCCGTTATGGACGGCGACCCTTCGACGATGCTCAGGGCAGGTTTGCGGCTCCCGACGCACGAGCGCGGCAAACTGGTCTCGGCCTTCGTGCCGGTCGTCTACGGCTGCTCGCACGCCTGCACCTTCTGCATCATCCCTTACCGGCGCGGCGTGGAACGCTCACGCCCGACAGGCGAGATAGAAGCCGAGGTGCGCGCCCTGGTCGCGCAGGGTGTAAAGGAAGTGACCCTGCTGGGACAGATCGTGGATCGCTACGGCAGGGATCTGCCCGGCGGCTCCAGCCTGGCAGGTCTGCTGAAGATTCTGGATCAAGTTGAGGGTCTGGAACGCATCCGCTTCCTCACCTCGCATCCCAACTATTTCAGCGAAGAACTGATGGAGGCCGTCGCCGCGCTGCCCAAGATCATGCCGCACATCGAAATCCCCATCCAGGCCGGCGACGACGAGGTGCTGGCGAACATGAGGCGCGGCTACACCAACGCGGATTACCGCCGCATCGTGGCGAAAATCCGCGCGAAGATCCCCGGCTGCTCGATTGCCACCGACATCATCGTCGGCTTTCCTGGCGAGAGCGAAACGCGGTTCATGAAAACCTACGAACTGCTCGCCGACTTGAAACTGGATGTGGCTCACCTGGCGCGTTACTCGCCGCGCGCTGGCACGCTCTCGGCGCGGCGCATGAGTGATGACGTGTCGGACAAGGAGAAGATGCGCCGTTTCCGCTTGCTGGAAGATTTGCAAGAGGGCATTGCTGCCGAAATCGCTGCCCGTTATCTCGGGCAGCGCGTCGAGGTGCTGTTCGAGGAGCCGGTCAAAGGCCGCTGGAAAGGCCGCACACCGACCAACAAGCTAGTCTTCGTCGAAACGGAAGAAGACTTGCTCGGCAAGGTCCTGCCCGTCACCGTGACGTGGGCCGGGCCATGGTCCATGCAGGCAACTCCCCTCTCCCCGCGGGAGAGGGGCCGGGGGTGAGGTCCTATTCATGCAGAACAAATCCGCCCCATCGCCATCTGCATCTGCCGCGAAGGCGACCGCATTCTGGTAGCCGAAGGCCGCGACGGCAAGAAGGGAGAAACCTTCTACCGCCCTCTGGGTGGAACGATCGAATTCGGCGAGCGCGGCGAGGAAACCGTCCGTCGGGAGTTGATAGAAGAAATCGGCGCGACCCTCACGGAGGTGCGCTACCTCGGCGCTCTGGAAAACATCTTCGTTTACGAAGGCCGCCGTAGCCACCAGATCGTGCTGGTCTATGAAGGGCAACTGGCCGACAGCTCCCTATATCAGAAAAAACTCATTCAAGGGGATGAACTAGGCCAAAGGTTCAAAGCGGTTTGGAAACGATTGAACGATTTCGGTGACGGTAAGCCGCCGGTCTATCCGGAAGGCATGTTGGAACTACTCAGATCATAGCGAACGAAAACCAACCTCCCACAGCATCGAATACTTGGGAGGTTGTTCGTCCATTCTTTATGGGATACCAAGTAGGAATAGCTCGTTTCGGCATGTTACTGTTTACTTTGCTTAACATATTTCCGACGATTGGGCCAAGCAAGGTCACTACTACAATAACAACGAGGACTACTAAAAGAATGATCAACGCATACTCGACCAGACCCTGACCCCGCTCCCTTACATAACTCAGCAATTTACTCACCTCCTTTCCAAACTTCTCACCAAGCCATACAAGTATCTTCCCGATAAGTGGAGAGGCTGGGGTGTGCGAGGGGCTTCGCTGCCCACACATCCCACTCTCTAATTTGTTGAGACGACGCCCGTACAATTTATTTTACAACATTTTGCCCGTACGAACAGATATCTTTCAACGGGCAAATCGGGCAATCGGGTTTGCGCGCCGCACAGATCTCACGCCCTAGCCGGATAATGTTCAGGTGAGCCGCGCAGTACGTGTCGGGAGGGAACAAACGCTCCAGATGCACGTGTGCCTCTTCGACGGACATGCGCTCGGGGCGCAGCCCGATCCGGCCCGTGACGCGGTAGATGTGCGTGTCCACAGGGAAAGCCGGGCGTCCCAGCGAAAAGAGCAACACGATGGCGGCCGTCTTCGGCCCGACGCCTTTGAATTTCATCAGCCAGGCGCGTGCCTCTTCCAATGGCATCTCGCGGAGAAAACCCAAGTCGAGGACACCGTGTTCAACAGTGACCTCCCGCAACACCTGCTGGATGCGTGGCCCCTTCTGGTTGGCCAGCCCGGCCGGGCGGATGGCTTCGATAACGGCATCTGGCTCAGCGTCCCGCACCATTTCCCACATTGGGAAGCGCGCCCGCAAGGAGGCGAAGGCACGGTCGCGATTCGTGTCGTTCGTATTCTGGGAAAGGATGGTGGAAATCAACTCACCCAATGGCGAAAGGGGATTGCGCCAGGCAGGTTGGCCGTAGAATTCCAACAGCCGCCGATGCACCTGCAACGCGAGCTTCTCCAGGCCAGTCACGCTGGATTTTCTTCCCTTTCGAGTTGGAACGTCGGCCTGCTCTCACCGACGACCAGTTTGCGCCAATTTGTCACTGGCCTGACGGGGCCGTACTCGGCCAACGCTGCCAGCTCCTTCTCCGAAATTGCATCGAGTTGCCTGAGCAGTTCCAGTGCCACCGCCGGGCGGACGCGGTTATACGTCTCGCCGCTTGGCCGGCGAATGGAGAGGTCGCCATCCGCAATCTTGAGGACGATGCCGATGCCGGGCGAATCTGCCCCCAGCGCGCCGGCCATAATCCCCATTGCTAGGTAGCCTTCTGCGCCGCCTTTGGAGATGATCCTGCCACTACAAGATTCCATCAAGCGCGTATCGAAGCTGCCCGGCCCGCCGACCATATCGGGATGCGCCATCATGGCCGAGGTAATACGACGGCAGGCTGCCGTTCGCTCGACCGACAGCCCGCGCGGATCGCACAGGCGCGCGAAGCCCAGCGCAGCGTTATAGAGTGGCATGGCAAAGTTCGGGGCTGAGCAACCATCAATCCCGATCTCGACCCGGGACTTAGAAATGCCGCACATCTCGGCGATTGTCTCCAAAATGGTTTGCTGGATGGGATGCTCAGGGTTGATATAGTCGGCAATCGGCAGGCCGCGCATACGGGCATGCGCCAACATGCCGGTGTGCTTGCCAGAACAATTGTGCCGGTTGGGGGTCGGAACTTCGCCGCGCGCTCTCATAGCTTCTGCAGTGGGCACGTGGTAAGCCGGATGCACGCCGCACAACAGGTCGCTTTCCTGAACCCCGACCTTGGCCTGTATCCCCTGAATCACGGCCACGTGCTCGTCCGTGCCGGCGTGTGAGCCGCAAATGATCGCGGTCTCTTTGGATGTCAGGTGAAAGATGTTATCGCCACCGCGCTCGATGAATGGCAAAGCCTGCAGAGGTTTGGAGCTGGAGCGCAGGAAGGTAACGACTCTCGGACCGCCGTACCAGGCAAGCAGGCGGCCGCTGGAATTGACCACTGCCGCCGCCCCAAAATGGATTGATTCGACAATCCTGCCACGCCTCAGCTCAAAGATCGGTCGGTAATCTCCAGACACAGGAACAATCACTCCTCGCCTGTATTGTTGGGCGGACGGTAATGACGCATGTAGTAGTGATACAAACCGTAACGTAACCGCTGGGTGTATTGGCGCTGGCGATGGCTGGAGATCTTGAAATTGGAGAGCAAAGGCACCATCAGATTATCAAGCGCCTCAGGGGGAGACTTCTTGTCCGCCAGTTTATTGAGCTTGTTTAAAATCCGTTGTAGATAATCCACCTGAGAGCGGATGACTTCTACCGCCACCACCCCGCCGCGTCCGCTGACCACCAGCCAGCCCCGATAAGCCGGCGAAAGCAAAATCTTCAACGCTTCGATCCAGTTCTGCAGGTCAGCGCCGGCCAGAAAAGGAGGCTGGTTACGCATGACGGCATCGCCGACAAAGACTACCTTGGCCTCCGGCAAGATGACCCACGACGCCCCCGCACTAGGCCCTGGATGGTGCTCTATCAGGACGGGCGCTTCAGCCCAATGAATCGTCATTTCATGGCTGAAAGAGATCTCGGGGGGCGACCAGCGCACGTTGCCCAAGCCTGGAATGCTCTCCCAATCCGCACCGGTCTCGTCCCCCTGCGCCTTAAAAGTGCTGGGACGGCTGCGGAAAACCTGCGCCGCTTTCTCCTGAGCGACAACGGTACAATCCATCGCTCGAGCGCCCAGCGTGCGGTCAGGATGTGCATCCAGGTTGACCAGCAACCGCTCCGAGCTTCCTCCCAAGTTCAGCAGGGCAGCACGCCAGGCACGTCCATCCTCCGGCGAGGGCGGTGCATCCACCTGCACCAGGCCGTGCTGCAGGTTGATGGCTCCCAGGGTCACACCCACATACTGGTTTTCTATGTAAACATCCTCGGCGATGGCTTGCATAACAACTCCTCAAAGAGACTCTTTTACTTCCCCACAATTGGCAACGTAAAAGCGAAACGCGACCCTTGCCCAGGATTGCTTTCGACCCAGATTCGTCCGCCATGACCCTGGACGGCTAACCGACAAAAGGCCAGTCCAACCCCCAACCCAGCAGGCGCATCCTTCCCTTTCAAGCGAGTGAACTTATCAAAGATACGTTCTTGATCAGCAAACGGGATGCCAGGGCCATTATCCTGAATCCATACTTGCATCCAATTCCCATCCGGTCTCGCACCAAGCTCGATCTTACCCTTTTGCGGTGTGTACTTGGAGGCGTTCTCCAACAAGTTGATCACCACGCGGCGGATCATATCCATATCTACGTACACGTGAGGCAACCTTGCTGCAAGTGCACTAACCAAGGTTTGGTGACGATTCTCGGTCATCGGTTGGACAGCATCGAAGGCATCTTTCACGAGCACGCTCAGTGAAACGGATTGTCGTTCGCCGACCGGCTGCCCGGATTCGAGCCGGTTGACATCCAACAGTGAACTGATCAACCGTTGAATACGAGCCGTGGAACGCCTGGCAATCATCAAGACAGACTGCGCCATTTCGCTGTTTTCTGGAGGAAATGTAGTTGAGAGCACGTCCAAGCTGGAGATGATGTTCGCTAGGGGCGAGCGCAGGTCGTGGTAGATCATGGCGGTCAGGTCATCACGCAAATTGTCCAGGTACTTGCGCTCGGTAATGTCGCGCAGGATCCATTGCAACAGTTCCGAATCTTCAAAGACGACTTTGCGAACGTAGACCTGGATCGGGGCTTCCCGGCCGGAGGGGTATTTCAGGATGGATTCGTAATCGCAGGTCTTGCCAGTTTTCAAGCTTTCAAGGTCTGCACCATGTTCTGTCTGATCGAGTCTATGCAGCTCACCAATTGTCATTTCGCGCAACCGTGATGCCGCATAGCCGCAGAAAATGACTGCTTGGTGGTTCGCCTCTAGGATCTTCCCATCCCAATTGGTAATGATGATAGGATCAATGCTGTCCTCAAACAACTCGCGGTAACGCTGATGGGCAGCCTGCAAACGCTCAAAGAGTTGAGCATGAAGGATAGTTGAGCCAGCCAGGCTGCTGATACCGGTCAGCACCAGCAGGGCATCCGGATCGAAAGTGCCAGAAACGGGATTGATGGCTTCCAACACACCGATCACGCCTCCCTGAGCGTAAATCGGGGCGGCCGCGAGGGCGCTTATTTCCAGCTTGGGAAATTGCTCAACGTCGGGCAAGAAACGCGTATCCTCCTGTACCTTCGAGATGACGACGCCCTGTCCCTGGCGCGCCACCCAGCCAACGACACCTTGCCCGGTCGGGATACGTTTCCCGATTACATTTTCCGATTGTCTGCCATTGGCAGCCCTGAAAATGACGTCGCCTTTTGGCTCAATCAAGGCCAAGGCCACCGTCTCCACTTGCAATGCCTTAATGGTTTCGTTAAGAATAGTGTTCAGTACATCTTCCAGGCGTAGAGTGACGTTGATGGTGGCGGCGCTATTGGCAAGGGATGTCATCACCCGCGCCTGGCGTTGGCTTTCGGCGTAGAGACGGGCGTTCAGCACAGCAATGCCGGCCAAGTCTGCAATAGCCTGCATCAGGTTAAAGTGCTCCTTACTAAAGGCTCCTGGTATCGGGTGGACCAGGGTCAGCACTCCAACCGTTCGTTCACGCGCTATGAGCGGAACACACATGGCCGATTTCGCCCCACTGCGGTCGGCGGCATCATCCGGCCGACGCAGCCAGCGCGCGTCCCGACTGGTATCGGGAACCAAGGCGGCCTGTTGCTGGCGCAAAACCCATCCTGCTAGGCCGCGTTCTACCGTCTCGCGCAGCTGTTGTGCCGTATGATCCATAACCCGCTTGCCTAAGACAATGGCCGCGTCTATAGGCTTACCGTTGTCGTCCAAGACGACGATACTGCCGCGCTCGCCGCCTACATATTTGAGTGACTGGAACAATACTCGTTGTAGCACGGTGTGCAAGTCCAATGCCGAGGTCAATTCACGGCTGACGTTGTAGAGCAGCTCAAGGGAAGAACGCGACTCGTCACCTGGCATATCGCAACTATCTTTTACGGACTTCGATCCGCTTCCAATTATTTAGAGAATAACTTGCTCGCCCAAACGTGACCCATAGCGTTTACGTAGAAAACGTGATGCAATTCGTCCATTCTTATTTTCAAGTATAGCACACTTGCCCAAATTCTTAAAATCCAGGCCAAACACAATCCAGATAGAAAACCGTTTACTTCAAGAAAATCGGGGGCTTTCCAAGCAATCTCAGGATCAAAGCAAGATTGACTCTTGACCACTACTTATTATTAGATTATTATCTAATATGCTAAAATTAATTATCTGACTTGATAAGCTATCCCCTCCATGCTCACCATTCATTGGGATATCGGCACCGCTTACGATTTTTTCATCAGCCAGTTCGTTCTGCATAGTGCGCCAGACTTCGGCTTGCGCCCCTCCTGGGCAGCCGGTGTGCGTCAGCGTGTCTCTCCGCACAAACGGGAATTCCTAGAACGCATTTATTCCTTCGCGCCGGTACCGCTGGCGTGGATTGCCGCGCTCCCGCAGCCGAAGGACGCCTCTCAGGCCCTGCGCACCATCGCGGACCTGTTGCCTGCCGACCGCCTCCCAACGCTAGCCCTCACCCCAGAGACGCCGCCCGAGGTGCGCACCACGCTACTCGACATCGCGACTCGGCGATCCTGGAAAAGCGCACAGCAAGAATTCCTGCAGGCGAATTATCTACGTAGAGATGTCCCCCTAAAACCGGACGCCCTGGCAAACCTACTGACGGTCTGGGCTGACCCGCAAGGCTCGGGAGAGATGCTGTTGGCAGCCCTGCAAGAATATTACCAGGTGTTTTTTGTCGAGGAAGAAGCACGCATCCACCTGACGTTGGAAAATGGACTGGCGCATGCTCAGGAATTGGCTGCGCGTCTTCCCGTGGACGCGCTGATCGAGGAACTCTCGCGCGGCGTTCATCTTGAGTCGCTGACGACAGTTTCCGAATTGACTTTGGCGCCTTCATTTTGGAGCTCGCCACTGGTTTTCATTGCCAAGCCCGAGGCGGAAAAAACGCTGCTTTTGTTCGGTACCAGGCCCGGGGTGGAGAGCGTCGTACCCGGTGCAGAGGTGCCGGACCTGTTGCTCCACGCCCTCAAGTCCTTGGCCGACCCGACGCGGCTGCGTATCCTGCGCTACCTGGCCGGTCACCCCCTCACGCCAACCGAATTGGCCCGCCGCCTGCGCTTGCGCCCGCCGACCGTCGTCCATCATCTAAACGCTCTAAGGCTCGCTAGCCTGGTGCACATCACCGTGAGCGAAAACAACGAGCGTCGCTACGCGGCCCGCTTGGAGACGCTGAAGGGTATCAACGCCTCTTTACAGGAATTTTTGGCAAAACAGGATTAGTATGGCAAATGTTCTACGGGCTTATGCGGCGCGGGTGCGTCAATTCTCGCCGAACGCTCGTCTCTACCTGGCCAGCACCATCTTGACTGGCGCGGCGCTGGGCGTATACCGTCTGTTGTTCAATTTCTACGCCCTCAGCCTGGGCATGAATGAGGGCGACCTGGGTGAGTTCATCACTATCAACAGCATGACCGCCCTAATTGTCGCCCTGCCGATGGGCTACCTGGCCGACTTCTTGGGCCGCAAAAAATCGCTCATCATCGGCGCGGGAGTGGTGGCCTTTGCCATCGCGGCCATGGTCTTCTGGCCATCTAAGGGGATATTCATCGTCATGAATATCGTGATGGGTGCCGCACAGAGCCTCTCGGCTGTGAGCATGGCGCCGTTCCTGATCGAGAATAGCGACGAGGAGGAACGCACTTATCTCTTCAGTCTCAGTTCCGGCGCACAGATGACGGCCGCGTTCGTCGGCAACGCCGTGGGAGGCAATTTGCCCACTTGGATCGCGAGTCGGCAAGGCGTCTCACCGACCAGCAGCACAGCCTACGCCGGCGCGTTGGGGATCATCGCCGCAGCCTCCATCCTGGCAATCCTTCCATTGTCTTTCATGCGCGCGCCGCACCTGGAAAAAGCCCAGCGCTCGCTGTTCGCCCCGTTCAGCTACGCTGCCAAACAGCCAGCCTTGCTCGGCAAACTAATCCTACCGATGTTGATCACCTCCATCGGCGCGGGACTGTTCATGCCGTTTATGAACGTCTTCTTCCGCGTGGCGCACCACCAGCCAGACCCGGTCATCGGCAACGTGCTAGCCTGGGGTGCGCTGGCCATGGGGATTGGCCTGTTGATCGCCCCGCCTATCGCCGACCGCATCGGCAAGATCCAACTGGTGGTCATTACGCAAGGACTCTCGATCCCATTTCTGGCTTTGCTCGGCTACGCACCCTGGTTCTGGATAAGCGGCCTGGCGTACTACATACGACTCGCACTGATGAACATGAGCGGGCCGGTCTACCAGACCTTCGTGATGGAACACGTTGAGCCTTCGGCGCGGGCGACCGTTGCCAGCCTGGTCAGTATGGCAAACAGTTTCGGCTGGGCTTTCAGCCCCTCGATCAGCGGCTGGCTGCAAGTCAAGTACGGCTTCGGTCCGGTGTTCTTGGGTGTCATCACTCTCTATACCATTTCCGTATTCCTGTATTGGAAGTTTTTCTGGTTTACAAAACCCGCGCCGGCCGCATCCCCTGCGCCAGCAGATTGACGTGAGGTTTGCATTTCTCTCCTCCACCCCAAGGGACAGCAGCGCAGGCTGCTGTCCCGACGGGTTTATAAGAGCCGTAGGGTCTTCTTTACATTTGTCACCAGTCCACCCGGCCTGCACCTGTGGCGCCCCAGCTGCCAGGACAGGCAGACACAGGCGGTGGGCTAGGGGGCAAAACGAAGGGCATCCCGTCCTGCTGGCGGAAATTCCCTTCGGCCCGGCTCGAGGCGGGCTTTGCCACTTCGAGTCCCAGAGCGATATAAAAAGCGTTACTTGGTAACCTTGAATCACTTCATGACCAAAGCCGAGGACTCTTTAGTACGGGGCAATTCGACTTTTCGAAAATCGGAGTAAAGTGTCATATTTGAGGCATGACCTACATCACTTGCCTCAAGTCTCTGGGAATCATACAATAAAGAAGATAAATTCTGTCTTGATTACCGAAGAGGAAGGTAATATGCAGATTACCCGCCAAGCAGATTATGCCATTCGTGCTGTGCTGTATCTGGCCCGTTTGGGCCCCAACCAGCGCGCCGCGACCAATCAGGTTGCTCAAGCACAACGGATCCCTTCCTCCTTCCTGGCCAAGATCATCTTCCAGCTCTCGATTGCCGGTTTGTTGAACACCTCGCGCGGGGCGCGCGGTGGCGTCGCACTGGCACGCGAGCCGAAGGAAATTACTTTGTTGGATGTGGTCGAAGCTATTGACGGCCCGATCTTGCTCAATGAATGTGTGAGCGAAAAAGGGCTGTGTGCTTTCGCTGATGATTGCCCATTGAAGCCCATCTGGTGCGAGGCGCAGGAGCACCTGGTCAGCCGGTTGCGAGAGACAAGGTTCGACAAGCTGGTGAACGGACATCCACGCTGATCCTATTTGCGTCAAAGTAGAGAACTTCACCTTTTTTACCCCCACAGCGTATAATTGCCGTGGGGGCACTTTTTTCCACAAAGGGAAAAAGTGATGAAAGAGTTCGTCTTTTATCACCAAAATCCGCAAAGGAAAACTTGGAAGAATTCACCAACACAAAGGAGCCTGCAATGTCATTTACCCAATCCGCCTGGAGCCTGAACGATCTGTTCCCATCCTTGGAAGGCCCAGAACTGGAGACAGCCTTCAAAAACCTCGAGGCGCAAGTCGCCGATTTCGAGAAGATCCGCCCGCAGCTTAAGCCGGACATTCCAGTGGGCAGTTTCGTCGAAATCCTGAAGGATACAGAGGAATCCACCCGCCTGGCGCACCGCATCTATGTCTGCGCAGGCCTGTCGTTCGCGGCCAATACGCAAGACCAGACCGCCCAAACTTTGCTTGGGCGCGTGCAGCAGTTTATGGCCGAGATGGAAAATCGCATCCTGTTCTTCAGCCTGTGGTGGAAAGACCTGGACGATGCGAACGCCGCACGCTTGATGGATGCCTCAGGGGATTATCGTTACTACCTGGAGGAAATGCGCCATTTCAAACCGCACACCCTGAGCGAGCCGGAAGAAAAAATCATCAATCTCAAGAACGTGACCGGCATCAGTGCACTACACACACTGTACGACGCGGTCACCAATCGTTACGCCTTCAAGCTGGAAGTGAACGGTGAGACGAAGGAAATGACGCGCGACGAGCTGATGGTCTACGTCCGTGAGCCAGATGCCGACCTGCGGGCGCGCGCCTACCAGGAGCTGTACCGCGTCTACGGGAACGACGGCGTTATCCTCGGCCAGATGTATCAGACCGTGGCGCGTGACTGGCGCAATGAGAACCTGACCATGCGTCACTTCACCAATCCCATCGCTGTCCGCAACCTCTCCAACGACATTCCGGACGAGGCGGTGGATACCCTGCTCGAGGTCTGCCGCCGCAACACCTCAGTCTTCCAGCGCTACTTTCAGTTGAAGGCGCGTCACATCGGCATGGAGCGCCTGCGCCGCTACGACCTCTACGCGCCAGTCGTAAAGTCTGACAAAAGGTACGATTTCGACACAGCCGCTGAGATGGTGCTGGGTTCATTCGGCCAATTCGACTTACAGGTAGCGGAACAAGCGCGCCGCATCTTTGCCGAAAACCACCTGGACAGCGAGGTGCGCAAGGGCAAGCAGAGCGGCGCGTTCTGTTGGAGCGCTGTCCCAGACCTGCCGCCCTGGGTGCACATCAACTACCAGGGCCGCCCCGATAACGTGGCCACGCTGGCGCACGAGCTGGGCCACGCCATCCATGCCATGCTGGCTGCACACCACACCGTTTTCACTTACCATTCCTCACTGCCGTTGGCCGAGACGGCCTCCACCTTCGGTGAAATGATGCTCGTGGACCGGCTGCTCTCCACAGAGACAGACGAATCTGTGCGCCGCGACCTGCTCTTCCGCCAAGTGGACGACGCTTACGCAACCATCATGCGCCAAGCCTATTTCGCCCTCTTCGAGCGTCAGGCACATGAAATGGTGCAGAAGAGTGCCTCGGTGGATGAGCTATCCGCGGCTTACGTGGAAAACCTGAAAGAGCAGTTCAGCGATGCAGTCGAACTGAGCGACGAATTCAAGTGGGAATGGGTTTCCATCCCCCACATCTATCACACGCCCTTCTACGTCTATGCCTACACCTTCGGTCAATTGCTGGTGCTGTCCCTCTACCAGCAATACAAAGCCGAAGGCGAAGCCTTCAAGCCGCGCTATCTCAAGATTCTTTCAGCGGGCGGCTCGGAGGCTCCGGCGAAGATCTTAGGTGACGCGGGCATAGATATCCGCTCGGCTGCCTTCTGGCAGGGCGGTTTCGATGTGATTGCCGCGTTGGTAGACGAGTTGGAAAAGCTACCTGTGAAAGCCGCGTAGATGTCAACGTAAAACGTAATGCGTGAAACGTAAGATCACAAGCACGCATTACGTTTTACGTGCCTACGCCTCGTACTCGGCCTGCTCTTCCTCCACTGCCGCCACCGGCTCTTCTTCCGGCTTCTTGTCCAGCATTTGCATGGATAAGGCGACAACCTTGGTGTAATATTTGGTCTCGCCGCCTTTATCCTCGTACCTGTCGGTCTTCAACCGGCCTTCGAGGTAGACGAGGCTGCCTTTGTGCAAATAGTCGCGGCAGACCTCTCCCAGCCGCCCCCAGGCTTCAATGTTGACCCACTCGGTGGATTCCTTTACCTCCCCGCTGCTCTTCCAGCGGTTGCTGACAGCCAGGCTGAAATGCGTCACCTGCTTGCCTGTCGGCGTAAAGCGGGCCTCCGGGTCTTTGCCTAAGCGGCCGATGAGTTGAACGCGGTTGAGTGCTGGCATCTTATTCCTCCTTCGAGCCAAAGTGAAAGTGTTGCTAATAGTGTATCAAGAAATCCAAAAAAGTCAAGTGTTTTCCGAGACGAAATTGCGAGCACCCCATGAAAACTGTCACCACTCTGTCCGAACTGCGCGCCGCCCGCGCCAGGCTGCCTGACCCGGTCGGCTTCGTGCCGACGATGGGCTACCTGCACGAGGGACACCTTTCCCTCGTCCGCCGTGCCAAAGAAGAATGCGCCAGCGCCGTCGTCAGCATCTTCGTCAACCCGACCCAGTTCGGGCCGGGCGAGGACCTGTCAAAATACCCACGTGACCTAGCGCGTGACCTGCGCCTGCTCGAATCGGTCAACGTGGACCTGGTTTGGACGCCCACGACGGAGGTCATGTATCCGCCCGGGTTCCAGACCTGGGTCACGGTCGAGGAACTGACCAAGGGCCTCGAAGGCGCGATGCGCCCCGGTCACTTCCGCGGTGTGACCACCGTCGTCGCCAAGCTGTTCAACGCCGTCCAGCCACAGAAGGCCTACTTCGGGCAAAAGGATGCACAGCAGGCGGCTGTCATCCGCCAAATGACGAAGGATCTGGATTTCCCCATCGAGATCGTGGCCTGCCCAACCGTGCGCGAGGCGGACGGGCTGGCGATGTCCAGCCGCAATGCCTATCTCAACGACGAGGAGCGTCAGGCTGCAACGGTGCTTTTCCGCGCCCTCTCGGCAGCCAAATCCGCTTACAAGAAAGGCGAACGCCGCGCCGAAGCCCTGCGCCAGAGCATGATCGAGATAATCAACGCCGAGCCGCTGGCCAAGCTGCAATACGTTTCTTGCGCCGATTACGAGACGCTGGAGGAATTGGAAGCAGTGCGCGGCAAGTCGTTGCTCTCGATGGCGGTGTATGTGGGGAAGACCAGGCTGATTGACAATTTTGTAATTGGATGAAGACTCGTCTGGTGATTACCAACATCATCCTGAACCATCACTGCAAAGGCGGCTAAAACAACCGGAAGTCTCCATAGTCATTTGTGGAGGCCCCCGGTCGTGCTGCATCGGGGTTACGCACCAAGCCGAGACGTGCTCGCTGAAGATCAAATTGAACTGCAATATTAGTGAGCGAGGATGAACTCCCCAATCTTGCAGATCGCGTCCCGACCCTCGGGGATGAGACTCGCCGCGAAGTGCCAGACGTGCTGCATCCCTTCCCAGACTTCCAGCGTAACCTCCACCCCCGCGGCGCGGGCTTTTTCAGCCAGGCGGGTGGAATCGGACAGCAGGATTTCGTCCGAACCGACCTGGATGAGCAGCGGCGGCAGGCCATGCAGGTCAGCGTAGAGCGGCGAGACCAAGCGGAATTGCCAACTGAGCACGAGCTTTTCCTTTCCGCCAGGGATGAATTATATTTGCACGAAGCGGTCAACGTTGACAACAAAGATCGTGGAGCGCTTTTCGCCAGCCTCAGAAGTAGAGGTCTTTTCCCGTATGACCTGGATAGCAGCCTCCGCGCGCTCGGCATCCACGCCGATGAGAAAAGTTGCGACGCCGCGCCGCAGCAGACCCCCGGTCGAGGCGATGCGCGTCACGCGGAACTTGGCCGCGGTCAGGGCCTGGGTAACGGGATCGGAGTCAGCATCCTGCAGAATGGCGATGATCAGTTTCATGGCAATTACCTCCGCCCGGCCAGGGACTAAGCCCTGGCCGAGCACCTTACTAAAATTCCTCGAACCTTTCCACCGGAATGGCGAAGATGGTCGCGCCGCCGACCGTCACCGGCACGGGTGTGGGGAGCGGCAAAGGAGAGCCTTCCAATGGGATGGCCAGGTATTCCACGCGCTGGCGGCAGGAATGCTGCAGGGCCTCGACGGCCTTCTCGGTCATGCCCTCCGGCAAGCCGATCAGCAGGGTGGCATTGCGCCTTCCCAGGAAACCGCCCGTGCTTGCCAAATGAATGATTGGCGCGCCCAGCACGTTCAGGGCGCGCGCTGCCAGATCCACGTCCTGTTCCTGGACGACGGCAGCGATCAAATATCGAATTGGGAGATGTTCCATAAGGCCGATCCTCCTTATGGCAGCCTGGGGGCTACCATTACTCCGGGCAGACCAACAAATCGGACGGATCGCTGAGGGCCACTGTCCTGCCATCGGGGAAAGTGACCTCGCTCTGGTCAGAGCGGCGCGTAACGCTCAAGCCCTTATATTTTACCGTAACCGGCCACGAAAATGGATTCTTTCCGCTCAAGCGAACGCGGCCCCCAGCCAGGAACTGCACGCCCAACGCCTGCAAGAACAGGCCGAGCGGGGCCAGCCCTGTCAAGGCGTTGCGCTCACCGATGCCCACGCCCCTCTCAGCATGATAGGTCCGATAAAAAGCGTGCTGCTGCTTCAGATTCAAGATAACGGCATTCATCAAGCGGGTGACCAGTTGCGCGGCCTCGCCGGGGTAATCATAAGCCAGCAGCCCTTCCCCGATCAATTGCTGCCAGGGCATCGCCACGCTCAGGCAGGTCGCTTCGGCCTGCAGGCAAGGGAGCGAGGCGCAAGCCGAGATGCCGAAGGGATGATAAAAACGGATTGTATCCAACATTCCGCGCTGGATCAACGACGCGGCGCGCCGCTCTTCGGGAATACCGGCCCACAGCGGCAGGAACAGGGTCTGGTCTTCCTGGGTGTAATCCACCGTGGAGATCGTCACCCGATCGTTTAGCTCAAGGCCAGCAATCTCTATCTCGCTCAGTTGCGTATACACTTCCCGGCTGGTGATGGCGGCGTTCTCCATGTGCCATGGAACATCCTGCCATTTTATTTGTTCGGTTTGAGCGCCGCTCGCTGCTTGGCCTTTGATGGTCAATTCCAAACGCCGGATGACTCTATCCTTCGTTTGAACACAGATCAGCAGACGCACTGGCACCGTGAAAACTTTTTTCAACTCGATGTGACCCGAACCGCGCCGCCGCCTCAGCATCTTTCCTGCCGGACTGCGATGCGTATCCCGGTCACGATAGTGGTATATAGCTGACCTGTCGCTCCAGCATTCCTCGGCCGCGATGCGCAGGGCGGTTGCCCGGAACTGCAACCTCTCCAGCTCCTCACTGCGTCCCAGTTTTTCGGCGATCTGGATCAGGCTGCGGCATTCGCGGTACAGACAGGCGGCCAGCGCCGGGCTTTCGACTGTTGAAATGTCCACGCCCAGCGCCCACCCGTGCCAGGCGGCGAAAGCAGGATTGTCTTCGAAGCCAGTTTGGAGGGGATGATCCCATTCGGGGAAGCCGTCACCGTCACGGTCGTTGGACGGGGCGAACCAGGCCTGGAAGAAGGCCAGCAGACGCGGAAAGACCTCGGCCAGGAAGGCCTCATCTTCGGTCGCCTGGTACGATTGCCAGGCCAAGGTGGAGAGCAGCGGCGCGGCCAGCCAACGTCCGCGTTGACCGGCCAGCCCGGGACGGCAATCCACGAATCCGTCCTCCCCTTGCGTGGACAGAAAATTGCGCACAAGACCCTCGGTCAGCTCCGGCGCGCCGGGCAGCAGGCTAGCAAGGTAATAGGCTTCCAACGGCGATCCCCCGCTCCACAAGCTGGTGTAATCACTGCCATCCCCGCGCATGGAGCGACCGTGATCGGGCTGACGCGCCAGGACGAAAG
>CAYZIQ010000066.1:0-9364 GCA_964478375.1 uncultured Chloroflexus sp.
GTCGAACGGTCTGTTTAGACAACAAGCATCAAGGTAAATTTTCATTTTGTTTCGAGTATAGCATACCCTATACGCTATCAGCCGGCCATCCGCAATCAGCAATCTGACATCAGCAATCCACAATCCAAAATCTACAATGGAATGTTCCCATGCTTCTTCGCCGGGTTGGAATCGCGCTTATTTGCCAGCATTTCCAACGCGTTGATCAGGCGCGGCCGGGTCTCTTTCGGCTCGATTACATCGTCCAGATAGCCGCGCTCAGCGGCGATGTACGGATTGGCGAACTTTTCGCGGTATTCGGCCACTAATTCAGCCTTGCGCTTGACCGGGTCCCTGGCCTTTTCCAGTTCCTTGCGGAAGATGATGTTGACCGCGCCGTCCGGGCCCATCACGGCCAGCTCGGCCGACGGCCAGGCCACGTTGTAGTCGCCGCGGATGTGCTTGCTGGACATCACGTCGTATGCGCCGCCGTAAGCTTTGCGCGTGATGACGGTCAGCTTGGGCACCGTCGCCTCGCAAAAGGCGTAGAGCAGCTTCGCACCGTGACGGATGATGCCGCCATGCTCCTGTCCGGTGCCTGGGAGGAAGCCAGGGACATCCTCGAAGGTCAGGATGGGGATGTTGAAGCAGTCGCAGAAGCGCACGAAGCGCGCCCCCTTGACCGACGAGTTGATGTCCAGGCAGCCAGCCAGGTGTGCGGGCTGGTTTGCGACGATGCCGATGCTGTGTCCGCCCAGCCGTGCAAAACCGACCACGATGTTCTGGGCGTAGTCGGCGTGGATCTCGAAGAACTGGCCACTATCCACCACCAGTCGGATGACATCCTTGATATCGTAGGGTCTACTTGGATCATCCGGGACGAGGGTATCCAGCGCATCTTCCATGCGCAGCGGGTCGTCACCAGTCTGGACGAAAGGCGGGTCTTCCATGTTGTTCTGAGGCAGGTAGCCCATCAGCTTGCGGATAAGGTAGAGCGTATCGGCTTCGGAATCGGCTGCGACGTGGCACACGCCCGAGGTCCCGGCGTGTGCCGCCGCCCCGCCCAATGCCTCGAAGTCCACCTCTTCGTGCGTGACCGCCTTGACCACGTCCGGTCCTGTCACGAACATGTATGACGAGCCACGCACCATAAAAATGAAGTCGGTGATGGCGGGTGAGTAGACCGCCCCGCCCGCACAAGGGCCCATGATAGCTGAGATCTGCGGAACGACGCCGGAGGCCAGTGTATTGCGCAGAAAGATGTTGGCGTACGCACCGAGCGAGACCACGCCTTCCTGGATGCGCGCTCCGCCCGAGTCGTTCAGCCCGATAATCGGCGCGCCGCTCTTCATTGCCATGTCCATGATCTTGCAGATCTTCTCGGCGTGCACTTCGCCCAGCGATCCGCCGAAGACCGTGAAGTCTTGCGAAAAAACATACACGAGGCGGTCTTCGATGGTTCCCCAGCCGGTGATGACGCTGTCACTCAGGTACTTTTGTTTGTCGAGGTCGAAGTCGTGCGTGCGGTGCTGCACGAAGGCGTCCGTCTCGCGGAACGAGCCTTTGTCCAGCAGCAGGTCAATCCGCTCGCGTGCAGTCAGGCGGCCTTTTTTATGCTGCGCCTCGATGCGTTCGAGACCGCCGCCCAGAAGCGAGCGGCTCCTAAGCTCGCGCAAGCGCTGGATTCTATGATTGTCGGTCATGTGTCTCTCTTTGCTTGAAGAAAAATGCGCTTTGACGATTGAACAAAGCGATTGGCGTGAAAACCAGGAAAAGGATATTGATGAGCAGAGCAAACGGCCAGTTCGCGCGAGGAATGGGCTGCAGTGTCAGCCGGTCGAACCAGTACCAGGACGTGTAGAGGATCGCCGCAAAAAGGGCTGTGATCCTCACCCAAGCCTTGCCGCGCCACAACCCCCAGAAAAGGGGGAGGCCAGCCAGCAGCCAGAATCCGCCGCTGACGGCGACATAGAATGGCCCAGGCCGGGCGCTATATTGGCGCAAGTTATTCCAGAACGAGATGGCTGCGCCCAGGCGCAATCCATTCCAAGCTGTAAAGCATAACACGAGAAGAGCAAGAAAAGTTATGCTAAACGGGCGTTTGAGATCGTTGTTCATGAGTGAAAGCACGATTACAGGGTACCCTGGCTATATCTCCAGCGTGATCTTGCCCAACTGCTCGCCCTTCTCCAGCCGCTCTTGCGCGGACTTGGCGTCTGCCAGCGGGAACGAGCGGTCGAGCGCTACCTTGAGCTTCCCGCTGGTGACCAGGCCCATTACCTCGGCGAAGTCCTTCAGCGTGCCCATCGTCGAGCCGATAATGGTCAGATGCTTGCCGAAAATGAAGCGATTGTCAATCTCGAATTTTGGCCCACCGGTATTGCCGACGGTGAGCAGACGGCCGCCTTTTCGCAGGCAGCGTAAGCTGAGCGGAAAGGTCGTTCCGACATTGTCTACAACCGCATCCACGCCGCGCTTTTCGGTCGAACGGTAGACGGCCTTTGACCAATCCTCCTCTTGCGCGCGGTCAATCAGAATGTCCGCGCCGAGCGATTCGGCCAGCGCCAATTTCTGCGCGCCCGAGCCAACCACGATCACTCTTGCACCGATGTGTTTGGCAATTTGGATGCTGGCCGTGTTGACACCGCCCGAGGCGCCCACGACGAGCACTGTTTCTCTGGGCTGCAATTTGCCGCGCGTGACGAGGGAATGCCAGGCTGTGTGAAATACCAGTCCCGCAGCCGCGGCGGTGCGATAGTCGAAACCATTCGGCAGACGAAAAAGTTGTCGCACCGGAACGGTCACGTATTGCGCGTACGTACCGCGGATTGTCTCGCCTAGCAAGTGCCAGTCGCGGCATAGGTTGTCCTGTCCAGCTAGGCAGTAGTCGCACCTTCCGCAGCCTAGGTTGGAATTGATGACGACACGCGATCCTACCCTCAGCCCCTCCTCTATCCCCCCCATCTCCCCAGGAGATGGGGTGGATGAAAAGGAGGGCAAGGCTACCACATCCCCCGCGCCGTCCGCGCCGGGGATGTGGGGATATTCCAGCTTCAGGCCGGGCCAGCCGTTACGCACCCACAAATCCATGCGGTTGAGGGCCGCGGCGCGCAACTTGACCAAGGCCTGGCCAGCAGCCGGTTTGGGATCCGGAAAGTCGCCAAATTGCAAAACCTCAGCCCCACCATGCATTTGAAAGAGAATTGCTTTCATGGAGTTTTCTTATGGATAATCGTATCGCCAGTACAGGATTTGACCATCCGCGGCGGTCATACTGCTCAATCTTCCGCCCGGATAATCTGCCTGCACCAGGGCAATTTGATCTTCACGAATGGGCAGAAAGATAAGGATGAGCCGGTTGGCGGTCGGTAAGGGATTTTCTGGCGCACCCCACGGCTGGTCAATATCTATGCCTTCGATGCCTGGAACCAGGTATTGCAGGCTGGGGATGGAATAGAATCCCATCACCGGGTAGCCAAAGAAAACAACCTGTGTATCACCGGGTTGGGTCTGGAGTGCATCGGCCAGGCGCTGGGATAGAAATACTGTACCAGTATCCCGCCGCCAGCCAGGAGCAAACCGGCGGCTGGTCGCGGCCGGGCGTCGGACATGTTATCTCAACCCCAACTCGGTGCGCGAGATGACCAGCCGCTGGATTTCACTTGTCCCTTCGTAGATTTCGGTGATCTTGGCATCCCGGAAATAGCGCTCGACGGGTAGCTCCTTGCTGTAGCCCATCCCGCCGTGGATCTGCACCGCGGCGTGTGTGACGAACATAGCCGTCTCGGAGGCGAAAAGCTTGGCCATGGCGGCCTCCAGCGAGAAGCGCTCGCTGGTCTTCTTGGCGCGTTCCTTTGCCAGGGCGGCATTGTAGATCAGCAGACGGGAGGCCTCGATGCGGGTTTTCATGTCTGCCAGCTTGAAAGAGATGCCTTGGAATTCGCAGATCTTCTGGCCGAAGGCCTCGCGCTCGCGGGCGTAGGCCACGCTGGCCTCGTAAGCAGCCTCGGCGATGCCCAGCGCTTGCGAAGCGATGCCAATGCGACCCGCGTCCAGCACGGTCATGGCGATCTTGAAGCCCTCGCCTTCCGCGCCGAGACGGTTGGCAACCGGCACGCGCGCATTCTCGAAGAGCAGCTCGCTGGTGGCGGAAGCCCGAATGCCCAGTTTGGGTTCTTTCTTGCCGCGCGAAAATCCAGGCGTGCTCCTGGCGTCCACAATGAAGGCGGTGATGCCCTTATGCTTCTTCTCCGGCTCGGTCATCATGAATACGACGATATAATCTGCCACCGGGCCGCTCGTGACCCAGGATTTGCGTCCGTTCAGGATGTAGAAATCCCCATCCCGGACGGCACGGCTGCGCATCGTCCCCGCGTCCGAACCGGACATTGGCTCGGTCAACGAATATGCGCCGATGGCTTGCCCCGAAGCCACCGGTCGCAGGTACTTCTGCTTCTGTTCCTCGGTGCCAAAATGGAGGAAGCCATAAGCGTAGAGCGAGTTGTTGACCGACATGACCACGCCGTGTGCCGCATCGGCTTTGCAAATTTCCTCCAGCGCCAGTACGTAGGATAGCGTGTCCATACCCGCCCCACCGTACTCTTCGGGCACTTCGATGCCCATGAAACCCATCTCGCCCATTTTCTTGATCGTCTCATGTGGGAATTCCCCACTTTCATCGAATTCGGCAGCGATGGGCGCGATCTTCTCTTGAGCGAAATCGCGCGCCGTTTGGCGGATCATCTCGTGCTCTTCACTCAGTGGAAATAGAACATTGCTCATGTAGACCTCCGGGATGATGCCGACTTGAGTCGGCTTTGGATGTTAGCCGCAGGATTCATCCTGCGGCGAGGCCGGGCGCGCCCGGCGCGAGATATTCAGTCTGTTCTCGCTGCCAATTCCTGTTTTGCCCCGCTGAAGGCGGCCTCTTCCAACTCGACCCGCTCTTGGATGACGCGCGTCAGCCATTCCTCGACGCTTGGTTTGCGATGCAATTTGGCCAAGAATGCCGCACGTGCCGCCAAATCCGGCGGGATGGAGAGAGAGGCGGCTTTCAACCGTCGCACTGCGATTGGTTTTTCCCAGGCGGAATCGTCATTTGCTTGGGAAACAACCTTCTGGTCTATTTCGCGTTCAATCATTTTCTTATTTGCTTTCATAGTGGCCATCCAGTGATAATGCGGATGATATTGCCGGGTTTGAGTTGAAAAACGATCTTCAATCTGCGCCCGCCAATGGTTCTTCCAAGAAGTTGATAACGGTCACGATAGGATTTATTGCGTCGTACCTCGAAATCTGAGAAAAAACATTCCACCGCTTCTTCAAAAGCAACGTGATGTGCAGCGAGTTCATCTTGTTCGAAATCGTACTCGAAATCGGCGGGTATAAAACGATTCCAATTTGGCACTGGCAAAACTCCCTCGGTGAATTATAACCCAATCAATCAGCTTCCTTACTCGTTATATTCCTTTTCCTCTGGGTATTCCTCTCCTCGCGCATCCGCCTCCACATCGCGGGCGGTGGACTTGGTCGCCAAAAACTCGTGGTAGAACTCGTGCTGGATGACCAGATCCATGATCTCGTTGGTGCCGGTCCAGATGGTGATCAAGCGCACATCGCGCAGCATTCGTTCGACGGGGAAGATGTTGGTGTAGCCGATGCCCCCCAGGATTTGCATGGCGTGGTTGACAACAGTCCAGGCGGTTTCGGTAGAGAACTTCTTGGCCTCCGAGACCAGCCGCCGCACTTTGCCTGCCGCTTCCTTCGCCTCAATGGAATGGCCGACGGCGCGGTTGAACGCCCGCGCTGCATCCAGCAGCGTCAGGCTTTCGGCGACCTTGAAACTGACGCCCTCAAACGCGCGGATCTTTTGCCCGAAGGCACGGCGCCGGTCGGCGTAACGCGCGGCGATCTCGATGGCGGCGCGGGCCATGCCCACCGCCCCGCCGGCGGAAGTCATCCGCTCCGGGATCATCATTTGGTGGAAAACGTCCGTGCCGTGACCGATGCCAGCCTCGCCGCCCAGTACATTGGCGAGCAGCACCGGCGCCTCGTGGAAGACCAGGCGTCCCGTTCCGCCGCCGCGCGTGCCCATCAGCCCGTAAACGTGTTCGACCTTCACCCCCTCGCCGCGTTCCACCAGGAAGGCGGTCATGGCTTGCTTGGGGTCTTCGATGCCTTCCACTTTTCCGTAAACCAGGATGAGGTCCGCGCCTTCTGAGCCGACCACGAAGCGTTTCTGTCCGCTCAGGTAGAAGGTATCTCCTTCGCGGCGGGCGCGCGTGGTGGCCGCGAAGAAGTCCGAGCCGCCGCGCGGTTCGGTCAGCGCCTCGGCGACGGTCAGCTCGCCGCGTAACACAGGCCGGAGATATTTCTCCTTCTGTTCATCCGTGCCGAAAACGTGGATCGCTTCCCCGACGATGGAGACCAGCGAGTAGAGGCAGGCCAGCGAGGTGCCCAGCACGCCGACTTCCTCCAACGCGACCAGCTCCGAGGTCCAAGGGATACCGCGCCCGCCCCAGCGGGGGTCGAAGCGCAGGCCGAGCAAATGTCGCCGTGCGGCTTCTTGCAAGAATTCACGCGGATACCTCACTTTGTCGTCGTCCATATCCAGCAGCAACTGGCGTGGGATGGATTTGACGAAATCCTGCATCTCGGCGCGCAGGTTTTTCTCGCTTGCGGTCAACATGGCTTCGATGGACATGCTGTCTCCTCCGTGCAAGGGATCGTTTTTCTTCGCGTTCCAATTGTAGCACGGCTCATCATCATTGTGCTTGACAGCAAGCCGGAGTTGATTATACTGGCGGCATATTCGCTGGAATTCCTGATGTGTAAAGATGATTATGGCGCTTGAGTCGATCCTGCCGGTTCCAGATATACTGCAAGCGAAGCGAGTCCTGGCTGTCCAGCCGCATTACGATGACAACGACATTGCTGCGGGTGGAACGCTGGCCGCACTGCGCGAAGCTGGCGCGGAGATATTCTACCTGACTGTCACCGATGACCTGATGGGGGTGATTGACGCCTCGCTCTCGCCCGAGGCCGCGGCCGCGCAACTTAAGCGTGAGCAAAATAGCGCAGGGAAGATCATCGGCGTTAGCCAACACTATTGGCTGGGTTACCCAGATGCCGGGAAGTATGATTATTTCGAGTTGCGCGCCGGGATCATCATGCACATCCGCTTGGTGAGGCCGGATTTCGTCTTCGCCCCCGACCCGTGGCTGGCGTACGAAGCCCACCGCGACCACATCCAGACCGGCCGAGCGACCGCCGAGGCAGCCATCCTTTATGGACTGTTGAGGCTTCCCAGCAGCGACGCGGCGGTGGACGCGGCCTACGGCGGCCATGAGTTGCTCGGCGTCGCCTTCTATTACACCCGCGAACCAAACACAGCGGTTGACATCAGCCAGACGCGCGAGAAGAAAGAGCAGGCCGTGCGCTGTTACCAGGCCCAGTTCTCGCCCGATGACATGGACAAATTGCTGATGGTGCTCGATTTCAAGTCGCGCCAGTATGCAGAAGGGCATGGCTACTCACACGCTGAGGCGTTGAAGGTGCTGCATCCGCAGGCGTTACATTGTGGAATCTGACCGATGGAAAAGCAAGAAGTTATCGCAAAGCTTCAATCCCTCGCAAACCCCGTGAACGTGGCTGGGATGGCGCGCTACGTCATCAATCCCAAGAACACACTGGGCATCTCGATTTATGTCTTGCGTGACATTGCCAAGCAAATCGGCAGGGACGACGCGCTGGCAGACGAATTATGGGCCTCTGGGATTCATGAGGCGCGCATTTTAGCCAGCTACATTGCCGATCCCAAGATTACAGCCGAAGATCGGATGGAACGCTGGGCGGCAGATTTCGATTCGTGGGATGTTTGCGACCAAGTTTGCGGCTTCTTCGAGGAGACGCCGTTTGCCTACCAAAAGGCGGTGGAATGGGGCGCCCGGGAAGAGGAGTTCGTCAAGCGCGCCGCTTTTGCGATCATGGCAGGCCTGGCTGTGCACGACAGACGAGCGGAAGATAGCCAGTTCGAGCAGTTTCTCCCAAACATCGTGCGCGAATCGGGCGATGAGCGCAATTATGTCAAGAAGGCAGTCAATTGGGCGCTGCGCAACATCGGAAAGCGCAACCGCAGCCTGAACGAAGGGGCAATTGCAACGGCGCGTCGGATCCAGCAGGTCAACAGCCGGGCTGCTCGCTGGATCGCCGCCGACGCCCTGCGCGAGTTGACCGCCGAAAAGATCCAGAGCAAGCTGCGGAGATGACAGCGGATCGAATTGTGGAATATAATTGTTATTGGTTATGCTTCCTGGTGAAGGAGAAAGTGATATGAAACACCTTCTCGAACGCATTTCGATAGATCCAAACGTCTGTTTTGGCAAGCCGTGTATTCGCGGTACGCGCCTTTGGGTCTCCCTTATTCTGGACTTTCTCGCCAATGGTTCCAGCGTGGAAGAACTATTGGATGAGTACCCTCAATTGACCATTGAGGATATACGCGCGGCGATTGCCTATGGCGCTGAGATGGCGCGGGAACGCTATGTTGAGATACCCATTGAGGCTGCTGCATGAAATTCAAGCTGGACGAGAACTTCGGCAAACGGACGCAGTGGGTATTTGATGAAGCCAGCCATGATGTTCAGACGGTCAGCCAGGAGGGACTTGCAGGTGTATCCGACGAAATCCTTTACGATATTTGTTGCCGTGAGAAACGTTGCTTGGTCACTCTTGATCTGGGTTTCGCGGATATAACCCGTTTTCCTCCAGGAAAAACTGCTGGCATTGTCGTGATACGCCTGCCTCGCAATCCGAGTTTAGCCTTGTTGGAAAGGCTGGTTCGCCAGTTTCTCGGCGGACTTTCGCGTTTCGAGTTAAGGAAAAAACTTTGGATTGTGGAGGTAGGAAGGATACGGATTCACCAAACCGAGGAAATGGAATCATTCTAACCGCGGAAGGTTCGAGTTATGAAAATTTTGATCGCGGTAGATATGGAAGGCATTTCCGGCGTGACCAACTGGGATCAGGTTGATCCCCAGCACGCTGAATATGCCCGCTTCCGCAAGATCATGACGGCGGATGTCAACGCGGCCATACAGGGAGCCTTCGAGGCCGGTGCGGACGAGGTGGTTGTCACCGATGGGCACGGGGGCGGCAGCAATATTCTGCTCGAGGAGCTGGATGGACGCGCCCGGTTGAATGCCGGCAACGGCTCGCCGTTTTCGATGATTCAAGGGGTTGATGCTGGCGTGGATGGAATGCTGTACGTAGGCTATCATGCCCGCGCCGGCTCGCAGAACGGCGTTCTGGCGCACACCTGGTCCGCAAGCCGGATCGCCAATCTTTGGTTGAATGACGTGCTAGTCGGCGAGTATGGCTTGAACGC
>CAYZIQ010000066.1:9464-16280 GCA_964478375.1 uncultured Chloroflexus sp.
CAGCCTGAGTTCGCAGACCGGGCTGCACGTCTCCCCGGTGCGAAACGGTTGGATGGCTTGCGGATCGAATTTACTGTCCCGGACATGCCATCCGCGCACGCGGGTTTCCGGGCAGCAGTCAAGCTGGCGTCAGATTAGAGCGCGAGGAATGAGCCAACTTGGCCGCGCAAGTTGGTTGGGGCGGATTTCAGCCTCTTTCTCGTTTCGAGTCTTTCTTGTCGCGCTGATCCTCCGTCTCATCCCCGTGTTCCTTTCTTATAACCTCAGCATTGGCCTGGACGATATGTTCCAGTACGACATGCTGGCGCGCAGTCTGGCGGCAGGGAACGGCTATCGCTGGTACGCTCAGGGGGATCTCTACCTCGTCCAGCCCTATCTTCACTTCGACCTCACGACGGTGGATTACGACCCGCGCGGCGTCCTGACCTCGTTCCGGCCGCCGCTGTACCCAGCTTTTCTGGCCCTGATCTATTTCCTGGCCGGAACCGGCGTGCACCGCTTTTTCGTCGCCAGGCTGGTACAGGCCTTCATCGGTGCGGCGCTCGCCCCGTTGACCTACGCCCTGGCGCGGCGATTATTGAGGCCGGGACCTAGCCTCCCGTTCCCCCCTTCCCTAAAGGGAAAAGGGGGTGGGGGGGATAGGTCAGAAAAAGCCGCGCACATCGCGGCCTGGGTTGTGGCCGGTTATCCATTGTTAGTGATTTATCCGCTCTCGCTGGCAACGGAAAATCTCTTCTTCCTGCTGGCGTTGGCTTCCACGTTGGCTCTCCTGAAAGCCGCCGAGCCCCTCACTTCGCTGCCTGCTCTTTTAAACGCGAATGATGCGAATACCCTTCGGGTACGATGTGGGCAAATGCCGCGAATAAAGAATAAGAATTCGCTCATTCGCGCCATTCGCGTTGAAATCTCCCGCGCCCGCTGGTTCATCCTCGCTGGTGTTCTTCTTGGTCTGATGGCGCTCACGCGCTCGGTTTCATTGCTCTTTGGCGGATTGGCTGTGCTGTGGGTCTGGTTCGCGTTGCGGGAGCGCAAAATGGCAGTGTTGCTTTTTCTGGGTGTGACAGTCGTCACACTGCCGTGGATGGTGCGCAATTCTCTCCTTCACCACCGGCTGGTTGGGGTTGAATCCGCAATCGGCTATGATCTCTACATGGGATATCACCCCGAAGCGTTTGGCACGTTCCAGTATCCTCAATCGCTCGATTTGATGTCCATGCTCGACGACGGCTTGCGTGATCAGATCGGCCAACAGAAAGCACTGGAGTTTATCAAAGCTGACCCCGGCCGTGTCCCATATCTGATGGTCAGACGGCTCGGTTTCTTCTTCGGCCTCGAGCGCCGTGCCCTCACCTATTTTTACTCCAATAATTTCTTTGGATATATCCCAACACCTCTTTTGCTGGCAATTGCAGCCATCGTATTGCTGCCATTTGTTTTTGTTAGTACCTCCGCCGCCTTTGGCCTGGCACTGACCCATTGGCAGGCTGAGACGTTGCTGATGGCCTTGTTCCTTGTCGGTTATCTGATTCCACACGTGCTCATCCTCGGCGAAGACCGCTTCCACTTGACCCTGGTACCTTTCCTTGCCATCCTTGCTGCCCAATTCTGGACGGGCGGCTGGTCCGCGTTGAAGGCCAGATGGCGGACGCGGACTGGTAAAATTGCACTTATCCTGGCGTGTGTTTCCATTCTGCTACTCTTTCTCAATTGGGGCTTCGAACTTTGGGGCGATGCTGGTAAAATCGCTCAATTACTGGGCCCGATGGGTAACCAGACTTATTTCCCGTATTGAGGCACTGATGCGGAAATTGCTCGGAACCGGCTTGCATTTCGATTGGAAAGTTGTGACGATCACCATCGTCAGTACGTTATTGCTGATGGTGGATTATTATCACCGCCTCACACCCGAAGCATGGGGGATTGCTCAATGGAAGGCGGTTGATCGCACGATTTTATACCTGATTATCCCGCTATTGATCACCTTGTTAATCTTCCACGAAGACCCGCGCAGGTATGGCTTCACTCTTGGCGACTGGCGCGCCGGTCTGCTCATCACGACCCTGGCGATCATCCTTATCGCGCCAGTGTTGTGGTTCGTCTCCCGCGGCGATAGCGGTATGCAGGATTACTATAAGGGCCAGGCGGGCGGCCTGCCCTGGAACACTTTTCTCGATCTGTTGGGCTGGGAGTTCTTCTTCCGCGGCTGGATACTTTTCGGCTATGCGCGCAAGTTCGGCGCCGAGGCGCTCTGGCTGCAGGCGGTGCCGTTCGCCCTGGCACACATCGGCAAGCCTGAGGTCGAGGCGCTCTCGACGATTTTCGGCGGCTTTGCCTTTGGCTGGGTCGCCTGGCGGACGAAATCCTTCGTTTATCCTCTGCTGATTCATTGGTTCGTCGCCTCGTTCACGATCTTGGTTGCGGCAGGTGTGCTGTGAAAACATTTTTGAACATTGCCTTGGGCGTTGTGATCGGCTTGCTCGCCGCGGGCGTGATCTGGCTCGCTGCCAGCCAGCCGCGCGGCCAGGCAGTGACGCTCTTGCCTTCGCCTACAGCTCGGTCGGTGACAGTTTATGTCTCGGGGGCGGTGGCGACGCCGGGAGTCTATACTTTGCCGAAGGGCAGCCGCGTGAACGATGTCATCCAATCGGCGGGCGGCTTCTTGCCGGACGCTGAGCAGGAGGGCATCAACCTAGCCGCCATGCTCCAGGATGGGCAGCAGCTCGATATTCCCGTGCGAAGCGCCGAAAGTCACGTCAGCGGCGGGCGGATCAACATCAATACTGCTACAGTCGAAGAGCTGGATACATTGCCCGGCATCGGTCCCACTACTGCGCAAAATATCTTGAACTATCGCCTCGACCATGGCCCCTTCCAGTTCATTCAAGATATACAGAACGTGCCTGGCATTGGGCCGGCGACCTATGACAAAATCAAAGACCTTATTATGGTTGGTCCTTGACAACGATGCCCCTCGACCACTTTGGCTTTCTTGCGCCTTTCTATGATCGCGTAATCAAATATTCTCCCTCGCCGCGGCTGAATCAGATCGCCGCGCTGCCGACGAGCGGACTCCTGCTCGACCTCGGCGGCGGCACCGGCCGCGTCAGCCAGACGTTGCGCGGCCTCACTGGTCAAATATTGGTGGCCGATCTCTCGGCGGGGATGCTGAGGCAGGCTTCGGCCAAATCCCTGGAAACAACTTGCGCACACAGCGAGCATTTGCCCTTCCCAGCGCAGAGCTTCGACCGCGTCTTGATGGTGGATGCCTTTCATCACGTTGGTGATCAGGCCGAAACCGCGCGTGAGCTTTGGCGCGTGCTCAAACCCGGTGGCCGGATCGCGATCCTCGAACCTGACATACGCCTTTTTACGGTCAAGCTGATCGCCTTGTTCGAAAAGGTGACCTTGATGCGCAGTCACTTCCTGACCGGTACGGAGATTGCCGCGCTGTTTTCATACGATGGAAATGTCTCTTCTCGACAAGAAATAGAAAACGATAGATGTGCGGGCGGCGGAGCCGCCCGCACATCTATCGCCCCCCATTCTCACGGGATATTGCGCGGAAATATTGCTATTGAGCCGGAAGGCTACAATATTTGGGTGGCTATCGAAAAGGAAAGGCTTGACACTTAGTCGCTGTTTTGTGCTACAATCTTGTCAACCTATCCTTTTCATCATCAAGCTCGGAGGAGAAAATATGGACAAGAAGCTCAAGCTGATGCGCTTCTGGCTGGTCGGCGTGTTTGCAATATTATTCGCTGGCTTGTTTGCCTTTTTCTACATTTGGAGCGCGCTCAATATGTCTCTCACCCTGGGGGCAGTCTGGCCTTTCTGGCTGATCACTGCCGTCCTTTGCGTGGCGGCTTACTATGTCTACAAGTGGATCCTCGGCCGCAAGAAGTAGCCAGAAGAAATTGATGAAAATTGGGGTTGGTGAGCGGCGAAACCGCTCACCAACCCCAATTCTTTTTTTTCGTGATAGATGGGGAAAAAAGTTATTCCTGTGCCAATACGTGCCTTGCGATCACCAGCCGTTGGATTTCACTCGTCCCCTCGCCGATGGTCATCAGGCGCGCGTCCCGGTAGATGCGTTCGACCTCGTACTCGCGGCTGTAGCCGTAGCTGCCGTGGATCTGGATGGCGTTCCGACAGACGCGCTCTGCCATCTCCGTCGCCATTAGCTTGGACATAGCTGCCTGTTGGCTGAAGGGATGCCTCTCCTGCTTCAGCCACGCGGCGCGGTAAACCATCCAGCGGGCAGCCTCGATCTCGGTGGCCATGTCGGCCAGCATCCACTGGATAGCTTGTTGTTCGGCGATGGGCTTGCCGAAAGCCTGACGTTCGCGTGCATAGTCACGGGCGCGTTCGAACGCCGCCTGCGCCAGCCCGACTGCCAACGCGCCGATGCTGATGCGCCCACCGTCCAGCGTGGCGAGCGTCTGGCGCAAACCGCGCCCCTCCTCGCCGAGTAGGTAGCTCGACGGCACGCGAACGTTATCGTAAGTCAGGGCGTTCGTTTGTGAACCGTTCAGGCCCATCTTCTTTTCTGGCGGGTGGATGGTCAGGCCGGGCGTATCCGTCGGGACGATGATCATGCTCAAAGAATGGGAGCCTCCGCGCGGGTCGGTGCGGACGAGGGTGATGATGTAGTCTGCAATACTGGCGTTAGTGATCCACGCCTTCGACCCGTTGATGACCCATTCGTGCCCCACTTTTTCAGCCTTCGTGCGTACGCCGCCCTGCAAATCGGACCCTGCGCCGGGTTCCGTCAAAGCCAGTGCGGCCAGTCGGTTGTTGCCGCTGGTGACGCCCGGCAGGAATTTCCTTTTCTGTTCCTCGCTGCCGAAATTGGCGATTGGCGCGCAGCCCAACCCGTTGTGGGCTGCGATGGCCAGCGCTGTCGAGCCGCAGCCCCAACCCAGTTCCTCGATGGCAATTGCCATGCTGACCGCGTCCACGCCCGAGCCGCCGTACTCTTCCGGCACGGACATGCCGAGCAGGCCAAGCGGGCCCATCTTGCGGAAGGCGGGCCAATTGAACTCGCTCGTTTCGTCCACTTCGCGGGCTTTGGAGCGCACCTCCGCAGCTACGAAATCGTGGACGGCTTTTTGCCACATGCATTGTTCTTCGCTCAAGTCGAAATCCATGTCGGTTCCTCCTCCATGATTTGTCCACTGTGGGGTGTATCTCTAAGGTGCCTCCCACCTCAGAATTATATACCACTGTCATGCGGTGTACAAATGCAGGTGACCATCCTCGGTCATTTCGGGGCGTAATTTGCCTAATGGCTTGTTCGCTGGACCGCGCCTCACCTCGCCCTGCGGATCGAAACGGGACCCGTGGCACGGGCAGGCAAAGCCCTCGGCCTTTTCCTCCACCGTGCAGCCCAGGTGCGTGCAGACCAGACTCAAGGCGCTGAATTCGCTTTCGTCGTGGATGAGAAATGCCGGAACCTCCGGGATGACTGTGCGCGTCCCGGCCGGGTAATCCGCAGCCGGCCCGAGGTCGAAATCGGTCGGCGCGGGCGGCTCGGTTTGAGAATCCAGGAATCGAATCAGCCCGCCCAGGCCGAGCAGGCCGCTCAGGGCAAGGATACTGTCCCGTGCAAGTTTGAGAAAATCGCGGCGCGAAAGGTTGCGATTAATCATCGTTCCACGGAATGACACTTGTGGCAAGCGTCTGAGGATTGCTCGTCGGGGTTCTGCTGGCAGCCCGAACCCATCACCGGGCGGAAAATGAAACGCTCGCCATTCGCCTTTCCGAACAGCTCGTAAGCTCCATCGGACAGGACGCGTATGTTCCATAACGGCTCGCCTTTCTCGGTGACCGGGATCGTATCGCCCAATTTCAAGTCAATGACCGGGTTGAAGAACACCAAGCGGAAGGCCAGGTCATTGGGATCGGTTAGCGTTTTCGTTTCGGGCAATTCGGTCAGCGTGCCGTGGCAGGTGCGGCATTGGATATATTGGATGTCCTTTTTGCTGCTGTACAGGCTTCCATCGCCCATGGCCTCGGTGCGGGTGTGACAGTCAACGCAGTCGAGCGTCCACTCACAGCGCGTGAATTGGGCGATGGGTTGGTAGTAGTCGTGCAGCCGGTCGGTTGGCTGATCGTCGCGCGGGATAAAGGTCATCGTGCGAAGATCATAATTGCCGCGGTTGTGACAGCGGTTGCATTGTGTGTAGGGTATAGCAGTGGTGAGGGTGTGGACCCCCCTCCCGCTCCCCTCATTTTCAGAGAAAATGGGGGGAGAATCAAAGAGAGGGGTGGGGCTATGGCACGCCGCGCAGCCGGTAAAATGGCTGTACTCGTCTCCCGATAATGGCTGGGCGGAAAGGTGACAATTCAAGCAATCTTGCGCAAAGGCTTTGATCGCGGGGCTTGACTCCACAGCCGGGTCAAAGGCGGCCAATGCCGTGACCCCACTGGTACTCCGCGGGTCTTGGATGGCGTAGACGCCCAGGCGGGCGCTCAGATCGGGTTGAGCGCCGAAGGTGTAACGGATGCTGGCGATCGCGCCCGCATAAGTGGCCTGGATGCTGGTGGTGGCGCGCTGGATGTGGTTGCGATAATCCGCCGCTGCGCCGCTGTGACAGTTGTCCCCGCCGCAGGAGGCTTCGACAACGGAGAAATCGGAAGGGTTCGCGCCGCCCCGCATCGTACTGTGGGCCAGGTCCGCATCCAGGGCCAGGCGCTCGCCGCCATGACACAGCACGCAGCCGAACGTCTTGACCGGATGCGAGTGGCTGATCTCCGGCAGGTCGGCGTGACAGGTCAGGCAGTATTCCACCTGACCGGTCAGGGTGGGGGTCAGGG
>CAYZIQ010000067.1:0-4283 GCA_964478375.1 uncultured Chloroflexus sp.
CAACCCAACTCGCGCCATTGCTTTGTTTGCGGCATCGAAAATCCCGTGGGTTTGCATCTGAGATTCTACAAAACCGGCCCAGGGGAGGTGACAGCGGACTATACCGCACCTGAGCATTTCCAGGGCTACCCTGGTGTGCTGCACGGAGGCATCGTCGCCACCATCCTTGACGAGACGGCTGGTCGCGCCCTGATGGGCGACCCGGCGGCTCCGCGCTTCATGTTCACCGGCAAGCTGGAGGTGAGATATCGCAAGAACGTTCCCGTTGGTGAGCCGTTGAAGGTAATTGGAAAAGCGGGGAAGGCCAGAAGCAAAATGGCCGAGGGCTGGGCCGGGATTTACGACGAGCAGGGCACATTGCTCGCCGAGGCCAATACACTACTCATTGATGTGCCGCAGACCGTGCTGGATACAGCGAATCTGGAAGAGCTGGGCTGGAAAGTATACCCCGACGAATGAAACCACAGACATCCGGGGGTCTTCAAGACGCCGGGTGTCTTTTCCTCTATGGGCATGGAGGGGAGTGTATAATAAATGCGCGAATCCTGTGATTGCCAACTTCCTATTGAAGCGCTTATGATTACCGAATATCATCGCCCCAAAATTCTCGAAGAAGCCATCCAACTTTTGTCGAAATCGAACACCTACCCTCTCGGCGGCGGGACTGTACTCAACCGCCCCTCAGCGGAGCAATTCGCTGTCGTAGACCTGCAAGCGTTGGATTTGAACACAATCCACAAGAGCGGAAACAGCCTGGAGATCGGCGCGACAGCCACCTTGCAAACCCTGCTCGATTCAGTGCATATCCCACCCGCTTTGCAAGAAGCTATCCGCTTGGAAACAACCTACAACTTGCGTCAAATCGCCACCGTCGCTGGGACGCTTGTCGCCTGCGATGGACGCTCGACGTTCGGGACGGCAATGCTGGCGCTCGATGCAAAGTGTTCAATATTCAGTGAACAGTATTCAGTGGTCAATCTTGGCGATTTTCTGCCCATGCGTACTGAGCTTGTGCGCGGCAAACTCATCACCAAAATCGAAATCTCCTTGAACGCGAAACTGGCCTTCGAGAGCGTCGCCCGCACACCAAAGGATAAGCCCATCGTCTGCGCCGCGTTGGCGCAATGGCCTTCTAGGCGGACGCGGCTGACGCTGGGCGGCTGGGGCCAGTCCCCGCTGCTGGCGATGGATGGCAACGAGCCTGGCGGCGTTGAGGCCGCGGCGCGCAACGCCTTCGCCGAGGCTGGCGACGAGTGGGCCAGCGCGGAGTACCGGCGCGAGGTCGCCGCAGCGCTGGCAAAGAGATGCTTGGCGAAGCTCGAAGGATAAAACATGCTTCACCTTCTCAAACAACCCGCTACACCGGCGCAAATTCGAGAAATGCGTCAGGAATATGAAAGCATGATCAAAATCGTTGTGGACATTCGCCGTCGTTATTTATCGGGCGGCGGAGAAATGCACGCGGATTGCGAGACGGCCTTATTGGAGGATGGTAGCGAACAGGATGACCTTTGGGGTGCAAACTGGTACCCCGACGAACAGCGCATTGCATTCGAGTCATTGGTAAACATCCGGCCACGATTGGGAAACCGAAATATTGTCATCCAAGATGAAAATCTCCGCAAACAGGTCGAATCGGTGACGCGGGAGATCCTCGGAGGCGCAAAATGAAAGATAAAGAAAAACTTCGCCAGCGGTTCCTACGCGATCCTCTCCCTCGCCGCCTGGGCGGACTGGCCGCCACCCTCGGTCGTATTTCGTCTTCTGCCAGGAGGTCAACCGACCCCACAATCGTCGCCGATTTGCTCGACGAAGCCAAGCACCTCATCGAATGGACTGCCGCCGAGGCCGAACCGGAAGCCGCAGCAGAACTCATTCAGATGCAGACCATGATTGCCCTTTGGCAGCGCGCCTGGGATGAAGCCAGCCGGAATCCCACGCAGCGCATCCTGCTTTCGGCACAGGCCAAAGACTGGTCAGATAAGGCCATGGAGTTTTCGGGACTGGTTTGAAGACGATGGAAAAAGTTAATCTACCTCTCGACCAAATACTACAAGGGAATTGTGTTGACATTCTTAACTCCCTACCTGAAAAATCTATTGATTTAATCTTCGCAGACCCGCCATACAATCTTCAGCTTCAGCAAGAATTATGGCGCCCGAACATGACGAAAGTTGATGCTGTAGACGATGATTGGGACAAATTCGTTAATTTTAATGAATATGACACATTCACCACCCAATGGTTAGCTGTGTGTCGTCGGGTGCTCAAAGACACAGGAACAATATGGGTCATCGGTTCATACCACAATATATACCGAGTTGGATCGATTCTACAAAATCTAGGATACTGGATCCTTAATGACATAGTTTGGGTCAAAACTAATCCAATGCCGAATTTTCGAGGGGTACGTTTCACTAACGCTCACGAGACACTCATTTGGGCACAGAAGAAAAAAGGCGCAAAATATACCTTCAACCACCACGCCATGAAAGCGCTCAACGACGATTTGCAGATGCGCTCCGATTGGTATCTCCCACTGGCGATAGGAAAAGAACGCTTGAAGATCAACGGCGAAAAAGCCCATTCTACGCAAAAACCCGAAGCGCTGCTCTACCGCATCCTGTTGGCCTCCACTAATCCCGGCGACGTGGTGCTCGATCCCTTTTTTGGCACCGGCACCACCGGCGCAGTCGCTAAAAAGCTGGGCCGCAGCTTCATCGGTATCGAGCGCGATCCGGATTACATCCGCCTCGCCGAGGAGCGCATCGCCGCGGTAGAGACCCTTCCCGAGGCCGCACTGCAAACCCCAAATCCACGGCAGCAGAAACGCGTCCCTTTTGGGATGCTGCTGGAGGCCGGTCTGCTCCAGCCGGGACAGATGCTATACTTCGCTAAAGATACCTCGGTCACTGCCACCATCCTGGCAGACGGCTCACTCAGCCACGGCAAGTTGAACGGGTCTATACACGGCGTTGCCAGATCGCTATCGAAGGGCGCGCCTGCCAACGGCTGGGAGTTGTGGCTTTTCGCTGATGGAAGCGGGCACAAGGTCCCGATAGACCGACTGAGAGAGAAAATTCGCACGAAAATAGGAGAAACCTCATGAAAAAATACGGCTGGCTCGTTGTGGGCATCCTTGGTTGTCTCGTCATCGCTGCGGTAGGTTACTTCGGGGCCACCGGCCTGATGGATTCCGTCTTCAATTACCGGTCGCAGCTGAAGGATACACCTCCAGCGCCAGGCGCGGCCCTGGGTGAACCGCTCACCCGCCGCGTGGTCATCGTCTTGATAGACGCCTTGCGCACAGACACGGCTGCCAATGAGGCCGTCATGCCCTACCTGAATCAGCTGCGCGGGCAGGCAGCTACGGCCACTATGCACAGCCAGCCGCCCTCCTATTCGGAGCCGGGTTACACCACCATTTTGACCGGCGCCTGGCCCGAGATCAACGATGGGCCGGCTGTCAACCTGGACTACGAGGATATCCCCACCTTCACCCAGGATAACATCTTCTCCGCCGCCCACCGCGCTGGCATGCAAACTGCGATCTCGGGCTACTACTGGTTCGAGAAACTCGTCCCACAGGAGGCAGTGGATGCCGGTTTCTACACTCCTGGCGAAGATGCCGCGGCCGACCAGGAGGTGATGAACGCCGCCCTGACAATGCTCGCTGGTGACTATCAACTGGTACTCATTCACCTCGATCAAGTGGACTACGCCGGACACCACGAAGGTGGGCCGCGCGACCCGCGTTGGGATGCGGCCGCGGCGCGTTGCGACAACTACCTGCGTCAAATCGTCTCCGCTCTTGACCTCTCGCAGGACACAGTCATCGTGCTTTCCGACCACGGGCAGATCGATCGCGGCGGGCACGGCGGCCCAGAGTTGATCACGCTGCGTGAGCCGTTTGTGATGGTCGGCGCGGGCGTGAAACCCGGCTCTTATCCAGATATCCAGATGGTAGACGTGGCGCCGACCATCGCCGCGCTGCTGGGCACAAATATCCCTGCTACGAACCAGGGGCACGCGCTGATAGACATGCTAAAGTTGTCCGATGCGCAAGCAGCCGTCATCCACGACGCAATGGCTTACCAACAGATTCAACTTGAGCAGGCTTATATCCCTGCAATTGGTGAGCGAGCGACCAAAGTTGTGGTGGGGCCTGGCCAAGATGTGGTGAATATATACCAAGAGGCAATGGATGCGGCGCGAGCCCAACGCCTATTCCGCGAGCGCACCTGGCGAGGGCTTGCCGCCCTGCTGCTGGCTGCCATCCCCGC
>CAYZIQ010000067.1:4383-16256 GCA_964478375.1 uncultured Chloroflexus sp.
GCTTTGCCCTCAATGGTCCCCTCGTCACTTGGACGCTACCGGAGTTCTACACGAGCTACATCGCTCTACAATCGTTGATCCAATGGATCATCGTGGCCGCGGCTGGACTGGTTCTAACCGGAATTTCTGCTGGCATTGCCAGGCTTGTTGCCAAGCGGACCTAACCCCCCGCCCCCTTCCCTTGCAAGGAAGGGGGAAATGCAGAGGTAATATGCCACATAAGTTTATTGATCGTTGATTTCTATTGTCACGCGGCGTCGCTAATCGTAGAAGTTGATGGCGAAATTCACGAAAGTCAGCAGGTAGCCGATCAGGAACGCGATGCAGTACTTGCAAGCAGAGGTTTCAGAATATTGCGATTCCGCAATCAAGAGATCGAGCACAATCCTAATGTTGTCCTAAAAAAGATATTGACAGCTTGTCAGTCTCCCCTAGCTAATCAAGGCTCCCCTCCCCCTTCAGGGGAGGGGTCGGGGGAGAGGTCCGGAGGAGTATGACAAAATGGAGATTACACTTACTGTTAACGCCAAAGAACACGAAATAGCTTGCCCGCCTGGCGAGACTCTATTCTCTGCCCTCCGCCGCCTCGGCTACCACGGCGTCAAGTTCGGCGATGAGCACGGACTCTCCGGCGCAGACACCGTCCTGCTGGACGGCAAACCGGTCAACACGGGGCTGGTGCTGGCTGCCCAAGCCGAGGGTCATGCCATCGTCACCATCGAGGGGTTGGGGCAAATCCCAGACCAGGGCTGGAAGAAGACCGTAGGACTGCACCCCCTCCAGCAGGCTTTCATCGAGACCGGCGCCATCCAGTGCGGTTACTGCACTCCGGCGCAAATCCTGGCCGCCAAAGCCTTGCTGGACAAGAATCCAAATCCTACCGAGGCTGAGGTGCGTGAGGCAATTGCGGGCGTGCTGTGCCGGTGCACGGGCTATCTCAAGCCGGTGCAAGCGGTGATGCGCGCCGCGGCAGTGATGAGAGGGGAAGCAATTAGTGATCAGTCATCAGTGATTAGTGAACCGTTTCCAACAGAGGGCACCTTTTTGCCGACAAGGGAAGATGGCGCACTAATCACTAATCACTATTCACTACTCACTGCCACCCAGGTTGTTCCGAAAATTGTGGTCACCCCGGAAACCAAACCATATACAACTGTAGGCAAGCCCGAACCAAAAGTAGACGCAGTCAAACTGGCGCAGGGCAAGCCTGCCTTCGCCGCGGACATCGAACTGCGTGGCATGTTATACGCCAAAGTGCTGCACTCGCCCCATGCCCATGCCTGTATCAAAAAGATTGACGCCAGCAAAGCGCGCGCCCTGCCCGGTGTGGCGGCTGTTCTGACCTGGCAGGATATTCCGCGCGTGGCCTACTCCACCGCTGGCCAATCCGATCCCATCCCAGGCCCACTGGATTCGTTCTCGCTGGATAACAAAGTCCGCTTCGTGGGCGACCGCGTGGCGTTCGTTGCCGCGGAGACGCCAGATATCGCCGAGGCTGCGCTGAAACTGATTGACGTGGAATATGAAATCCTACCCGCCGTGCTGGACATGCGCGAGGCAATGAAGCCCGGCGCGCCAATCCTACACGATGAACCCGAATACGTCCCCTTCGCGATCTGCGATCCGGCGAAGAACCTCGCCGCCGAGATCCGCATCGACATCGGCGACGTGGCAAAGGGCTTCGCCGAGGCGGATGAAATCTTCGAGGCCGAGTATGTCGTCCCCAAGGTCCAGCAGGCGCACATCGAGCCGCACGTGGTCGTCACCTATTGGGATGAAGACGACCGCCTGGTCATCCGCACCAGCACTCAGGTCCCGTTCCACGTCCGTCGGCAGTTGGCACCGGTGCTGGGGCTGCCGGTCAAACGGATCAGAGTCATCAAGCCGAGAATCGGCGGCGGGTTCGGTGGCAAGCAGGAAATCCTGATTGAAGACGTGGCTGCGCACCTGACCATCGCCACCGGCCGCCCAGTGATCTACGAGTACAGCCGCGAGGAAGAGTTCACCGCCTCGCGCTCGCGCCACCCGATGCGCATCCGCATGAAGACCGGCATCAAGCGGGATGGGACGGTGACCGCCAACGAGATGTACATCCTGAGCGACACCGGCGCCTACGGCTGCCACGCACTGACTGTCACCGGCAACACCGGGCAGAAGTCCATGGCGCTGTATGTCGGCGGTGGGCAGTACCGCAAGTCACCGAACATCCGTTTCTACGCCGACATCGTTTATACCAATACAGTGCCTTCCGGCGCGTATCGCGGCTACGGCGTGCCGCAGGGCTTCTGGGCGGTTGAGCGTCACATGGAAAAGATCGCCCGCGCCCTCGGCCTTGACCCACTGGATTTTCGCTTGAAGAACGCCATCCACCCCGGCGAATTCCATCCTTTCAGCACCGCCTGGAACGAGGGCCGCGAGCCGCACCCGGAGACGATCCACACGGTCGGGCTGGAGGAGTGCGTGCGGCAGGGCAAGGCGGCGATTGGCTGGGATGAGAAGTTTGGGAATGAGTCGTGGCGTGCATCCGGGTCAGGTGCTCCGGTGTCAAGTGAAAACGTGACACGTGACACGGGAATACATGGCACTTCCAAGTCTGCCAAGCGCAAAGGGATAGGAGTCGCCATGGTGATGCAAGGCACTGCGATTCCGTACCTGGACATGGGCGGCGCATCCATCAAGATGAACGACGACGGCTCGTTCAACCTGCTCGTCGGCGCAACGGATCTGGGAACGGGTTCCGACACCGTCCTGGCACAGATGGCCGCCGAGGTGCTCGGCGTCCCGACCGAGGATATTCTCGTCTATTCTTCCGATACCGACTTCACTCCCTTCGACAAAGGCGCGTACGCATCATCTACGACCTACATCTCCGGTGCGGCAGTTGTCAAGGCGGCACAACAGTGCGCCGAACGCATCAAAATCCGTGCTGCCAAACTGCTCGGACTATCCGACTATCAGACTATCAAACTTTTCGATAAACAGGCAATTGCTCCGGATGGTAAAACACTTCCATTAGCTGAAATTGCCCTCGATTCCCTCCACCGCTCCGATCAGGAACAAATCATGGGCCTAGCTTCTCACGTCTCTCCCTCTGCCCCGCCGCCGTTTGCTGCGCAGTTCGCCGAGGTGAGCGTGGATACCGAAACCGGCGCGGTGAAAGTGGACAAGCTGGTCATGGCCGTGGATGGCGGCGTCATCGTCAACCCGCTGACCGCCTCCGGGCAGGTGGAAGGGGGCATGACCCAGGCGCTCGGTTACGCAGTCTGCGAGGAGATGCGCTATGACGAGAGAGGCCGGCCCTTCGTCAAAGACTTCGACCGCTATCACATCTTCCGCGCGGACGAGATGCCCGAAATGGAGACCATTTTCGTCGAAACCTACGAGCCAACCCATCCCTTCGGCGTCAAGGCGGTGGCCGAGATCCCGATGGATGGGGTCGCGCCGGCAGTGGGAAATGCTATACTGGATGCAGTTGGAGTCAATATTGACGAGAATCCGGTCACGCCAGAGAAGGTGTGGCGGGCGCTGGGCCTTCGCCCGCGGCGGGGCGTTGGCTGGCGAGAGCGTGCAATCCTACGGCAAGCAGGTGTTGAACGCCAGCGCGGGGTTGTCGGCGCGCAAACCGGAAGAGATCGTCAGCACTGACCTGAAGGTGTACGAGGCAGGCGGCTTCCGCTTCGCTATCACCCAGGCCGAAGTGACCGACCTGCTGCAACTGGCCGAGCATCTCGAAGCCCTGCGCGTTGCCCTGACTGCCCTGCGCGACAAGCGCGGCCTGGATTTCGCCATGCTGATGGTCACGGACGTGGTTGGCGGTTCCAGCCGCTTGATCCTGACCGATGAGCCGCCGCAACTCTCCGACCTGCCTTACCCGCCCCAACCGGATGGCACACGGTTGGCGGAGGGCGTGGTATCGAGAAAGAAGCAACTGTTGCCAGTGGTGTTGGGGTTGTTGGAAAGATAATATTGAGCGAAGGAATCGATCATGAGTGAGACTAGATCCATAAAAGGCGTTACAATAAGACTGCCTGCCGAGCGTTGGGTTCACATTACAGAAGAACACGCGGAATTGGCAGGTTATTACTACGATGTTCTGGAAACCATTCAACAACCTCTGGCCGTTTTCGAAGGAAATAGTGGAGAATATCTGGCAGCAAGCGAGATTGACCCTGGGAAATATCTCATCGTTGTTTATCGGGAAATCAGCAAAGAAGATGGTTTTGTCATCACCGCTTTCATGACAAAACGCTGGAGGCAGATTGAAAGGAGAACGAAAATATGGCCGCAGTAAACCTTGATCGAGTGCTGACTTTTGTGCCGCAAGCCTTACAACTGAACCAGAAAAATATTTGGCTCACCTATGACAAAGAAGCCGATGTGCTTTATCTGAATTTCAAAAAACCTAGTCGTGCTGATGATTCGGAATTGCTGGATAATGACATCATTGTGCGCTACGAAAATGACGAGATCGTTGGTATGACCATCCTGAACGCCAGTAAAAAGGTGGGGAAAAAATCTTCTGCACAAATGTCAGCAGGATAATTATCCTTCACAAAATGACCATACAGTCTGTATACCAGGCAATCACTTACATCGAACAAACTTACCAACCTGCTCCCTCTGCACCGTCGTCAAATCCAGCGGCTCGACGCCGCGCCACGCAACCAGCAAGACAAGTTGAGTATAATCCTTCCCATGAGCGCTGCTCCTTCCCTTCCCTACGTGTGGGACTATAACCTCGACGAAGCCCAATTCCGTGAAATCCTGGAAGGCCGCCAGGTCATTGGACGTTTAAACCAGGACTGGGCGGCGCGGCGGCTGATCGAGTACGCTTCTTACGCAGAGATCGTGCATCTGATTGGATTTCCGCGGCTGATAAAAAATTGGCCGCGCTGGCGGAAAGGCATCCGCTCTACCAGCCGCAAGCGAGGACTAGATTTTCTGGTCAAATGGCTGCCAGAAAAACATCCGGAATTGTGCCATGAATAACGTCGCATTTTACTTCGATTTACTTTACCCATTCCAGGAGCGCGTCCTGAAAACCATCCGCCCCGTGCAGGCGGGATTTTATCTCACCGGCGGGACCGCCGCCTCGCGTGGCTACCTGAACCATCGTTTTTCAGATGATCTCGATCTGTTCGTCAACGACGATGGTAATTTTTCGCTTTGGGCGGAACGCATCCTCCAAATCCTAGGAAACACAAACCACTGGCAACTTACTATCGGGCAGAAAGAAGAACGATTCGTGCGTCTGACTTTGACCCAGACCGACGCAATGCTCAAAATCGAAATGGTTAACGACGTCCCGGCTCATGTGGGGAAGATCGAAGAACATCCTTTGCTCGGACCATTGGACAGCGCCGCAAATATTCTCGCCAATAAAGTTACCGCACTGCTCGACCGTGAAGAGCCAAAAGACCTGGCCGATATTTGGGGATTCTGTTGCAAAACGAATTTATCCATCATTGACGCTATTACCAACGCGCAGAGCAAGGCCGCTGGAGTCTTTCCCGCCGATCTGGCGCGCCTGCTTTGCTCGGTCACGCTTGCCGACTGGCAAGCTGTGCGTTGGATTGATGCTCCCCCTGTCGAAACTTACCTGGCACAACTTAACAAGCTGGGGGAAAATTTACTGCTCCTCTCCAAGTAACCATGCAATCCATCTATCAAGCCCTCTCCGAACTCGAACGGACCCACCAACCCGTCGCCCTCTGCACCGTCATCAAATCCAGCGGCTCGACGCCGCGCCACGCCACGAGCAAGATGCTGGTCTACCCGGATGGTCATATCCTAGGCTCGGTGGGCGGCGGGGAACTGGAAAACCGCGTCATCGCCGAGGCGAAGGCCGCGCTCGATGACGGGCGACCGCGCCTGCTCGAATACAATCTGACCGACCCCTCACGCGGTGACGTGGGCGTGTGCGGCGGTCAGGTGGAGGTGTTCGTGGAACCCATCCTTCCTCCAGATATGCTTGTCGTTATCGGCGGCGGACACGTGGGGAAAGCCGTGGCTCATCTCGCCAAATGGCTCGGCCTCCGCGTGGCCGTTTCGGACGACCGGCCTGAATTCTGCACACCTGAGTCCAACCCGAACGCCGACGAGTTCTACGCCTGCCCAATGGCAGAACTGCCGCTAAACCTGAACATCACCCCACAAACTTACATCGTCCTGACCACGCGCGGCAACGCGGTGGATGTCGCCGGTCTCCCTGCCCTGCTCGATTCCCAAGCCGCCTATATCGGCGTGATCGGCTCACGCCGCCGCTGGGGGATGACCGTCAGGGAACTGAACGAGCAGGGAATCTCCGACGAGAAGCTCGCTCGTGTCCACTCCCCCATCGGGATCGGGATCGGAGCCGAAACGCCGGAGGAGATTGCCGTCAGTATCATGGCCGAGGTGCTGATGGTGCGCGGCGGCGGGTCCGGGAAGCAAATGAAGGAGCCAAGATAAAACGCAAAGTGACAGTCACCTCCGAAGTGACTGTCACTTTGTATAGAACTTTTCCGGCGGGGCAGCGTAGATTAATCTGTAAAAATACTTGTACCAAAATATTCGATAGGCTATAATGAAATAGTTGATCTGACCAAAAAGGAGAAACGACTATGGCACGCATTTTTGATATTCTCGAATACCCCAACGAGATGGAAAATGAAATCGTCCATCGCTTCCCGGATAATACAACGGATGGCGAATACCGCCTCGGCTCGAACGTGATCGTGCGCAGCGGACAGGCAGCCGTCTTCTTCCGCGACGGCCTGGCACTGGACACCTTCGGCCCCGGGCGGCACGTCATCGCCACTGCCAACATCCCCTTGCTGACCCAAAAGGTCCAGGACCTCTTGACCAGTGGCAAAACAGCCTTCCCAGCCGAAGTGTACTTCGTCTCGATGAAGGAATTCGCCAACCGCAAGTGGGGCACCCCGCAGCCGATCCTAGTCCGCAACCCGGGCATGGGCCTGGGAGTGGCTCTGCTGCAAGGTTTCGGCACCTACGGCTTCGAGGTCAAAGATCCCCAGCAACTGATCCTCCAAATCGTCGGCAAGAAGGCCTCCTTTACGATTGACGCCATCGAAGAACGCCTGCGAATGGTCTTGCTTTCCAAATTGCAGGATACCCTCAACGAATGGGGGGCCAAGATGGCTGTCCCGGAGCTTATGGCCAAGACCATCGAGTTGGGAGGCTACATCCAATCCCTGTCCGAAGAGGAGTTCAACGCTCTCGGCCTGACCCTCAAGCGTTTCATCATCGGCAACCTGAAGCCATCGGAGAAATCCGCCGAGGAGCTGCGGGCGATGGGCATGCTCGACATGGCAACCTATACCCAATTGCAGGCCGCGGACGCCATGCGCGACGCCGCCTCGAATCCTAGCGGCGGCGCGGGACTGACGGCTGGAATCGGCGCCGGGATGGGCATTGGCAATCTGATGGGCCAAGCTTTACAGGGCGGCATGCAATCCGGCCAACAGCAGCAAAAAACTCCCAGTGGCGGCGCGCCCTCTGGCGGCGGTATGCCCGATGTGATGACTCCCACCGAGGCAGCCCAGGTGTTGCGTGTCTCCGAGGAAGACGTGTTGGCTGCCATCAAGGACGGCACGTTGAAAGCCAAGAAGCTTGGCAACGCCTACCGCATCAGCAAGGAAGCGCTCGAAGAATTCCTTAAGAGCTAAACAGAGTAGTAAAACGTAATGCGTAAAACGTAAAAGGAGTCCACAAGGTGAGGACTCCTTTTCGTTCCGATCATTACGCATCACGTTTTACGTTAGTTCTGCCAAAACACTACTCACAGCTTCCAACACATCTCCTGCCAGAACTGAAGCAGTGCTTCCCTGGACCTCGGCGGCGTACAGCCCTGCCCGGGCATGGATCCACGCCCCGGCCACTGCAGCAGGATAAGCCTCCACGCCCTGGGCGCGCAGACCAATGATCAGCCCTGCCAGCACGTCACCTGACCCAGCGCGCGCCAAAGCAGACGAGGCCACGGGAATGGTCGTCGTCCTTCCATCCGGCGAGGCGATGACGGTAAAAGCGCCTTTCAGGACGACCACATGGCCCCACTCCTGGGCAAAGCGCAGCGCAATTGCCAGGCGGTCTTTCTGTATCTCTTCTGTCTTCAGACCTGTCAAAAACGACATTTCACCCGGGTGCGGGGTCAGCACGGCCGGTACGGGCAGCAAATACGGCCAGCCCGAGACTTTCGCCAACAACTTCAAGCCATCGGCGTCAATCACCAGCGGTGGTAAGGCCTGCTTCTTGGCCCTCGCATCCCCCGTCTGAGTCTGGATGAAGCCGATCCTGCCGTGGGCGGTCTTTGGCAGGGCTGCGCCTCGCAACAACTTTTCCAGGAATTCCTTGGTAGTATCTTCCAGCCCAAAGCCCGGCCCGAGCAGGAGTGCGGTGGCGCGCTCCATGTTCTCGGCCAGTACGCTGGCAGCTTCGGCAGCATAGACGCCCATTTCGTGCGGAAGCAACAGCCAGGTCGCTTCGGGGAAATGCCCGGCCAGGGCGGCGTGCAATGGCGTGGGGACGGCCAACGTCACTAGTCCAGCCCCGGCCCGATAGGCAGCCTTGCCGGCCAGCAAGGCCGCACCGGTGTAATTGAGCGAGCCGGCGACGACAAATGCCGTGCCGAAAGTCCCTTTGTGCGCGTCCGAGGGGCGCGGCGGCAGAATGGACACCACCAGCTTTTCGTCCGCGACCTGATTGCGCACCGCTTTCCAGGAGGATAAATCCTCGGTCAAGCCAATATCCACCACGCTAAGTTCGCCAATCAGATCGAAAGCCGGCATTTTTAAAAGCCCTTGTTTGACTGCCGCCATCGTCACAGTGGCGTCAGCGGGGATACAGGCCGCGGCCGCCTGCCCTGTGTCACAGTCCACGCCTGAGGGGCAATCCACCGCGACGACATAAGGAGGCAATTCCAATTCTGCCAACGCCTCTTTGGCAACCGCCATTACGTGTGCAATCTTGTCTTTCAAAGGCAATTTAAAACCGGTTCCCAAGATCCCATCCAGGACCACATCAGAAGTACCGATGAAAGCTTTGAGTTGTTCAAAATCAACATCTTTGTGGGCAATGACGATCTCCCCCTCGGCTTCTCTCAGGCGGTCAACAAGCGGATCGTCCTCCTGCTTGCGGTGGATCAGATAGGCGCGCGCCTTCCAACCTTTCTCCGCCAACAACGACAGCGCCACCAACGTGTCGCCACCGTTGTTCCCCGGTCCGACCAAGCCAAGCACCTGCAACTCCTCGTCATCCTGGCTATACGACAGTCGCAAGATTTCCTTGGCAAGGCCACGCCCGGCGTTTTCCATCATGCGGGCATAGGTCAGGCCGCTGGCGTCCGCTTCCTTTTCGATGGCGCGCATTTCACCGACAGTAACAAGTTTCATTCGGGGTTCCTCCACATCATGTTTGGCTAAGCTTCGTAGGATGGATTTCGATACCTGCACCCTTCGGCAGGATTGGAATCCCTCCCTACCAAAGATCATTTGCAACATCGGCCAGGCCAAGGGCGAGGAGCTTCTCTTTCGTGGGCCGGCCCGACTCCGGGTCCCAGCCGCGCGCGTCATAATAAGCCGCCAACATTTCCTCGAACGGGATCTTGTAGCCGGCTGCGCCGCCGTCGGGATACGGCTCGAGCAAAGCCTTAGGTAATTTGTCATTGGCGCGCGTTAACCCAAGGCGATTGTTGATCGCCCGCTTCAAATTCCAACCGCGTTCGCCAGCGCGCAGCATATCGCTCACGCTCCAGTCTAGCCCACAGGCAGCATTGATCAGCCCCACGACTGTCTCAGGTGGGACGTTGGCGAGCACACACATTACCAGGGAATTGTATAGCGTCCGCCAATCTTGATGGCGGGCAACGTTGGCTGCCTTTTCTGCACCGCCCTGCCGTTGGTGAAACTCCAGGCCCAGCTCGGCGTCCGCCTGGCCCATATCCACGAAAAAATAATCCGATTGATTGTGGCAGGCGCCGCGCGGCGAGGTGGCGTAGACAAGCGCCATGCCTGAAACGCCGCGCGGATCATGATAAGGCACTTCCAAACCATTGACCTGCACTGCTTTATCCTCAGCGCCGAAATGCGCTCCAAAACGGCGCGAGCCTCCTGCCAGGTAAATGCCGATGCCTTCACGTCGCGCCGTCAGGTGGATCAAACGCTCCGCAGCCTGGGTATCACCCCAGCGGAGGGCATGCCCATCAGTATCTTTTTCGCTGATGGTACCCTGCTCGAAAAGGTGGCAAGCCAAGCCAATCGTATTGCTGGCACTAATCACATCCATGCCATAACGGTCACACAACTCACCTAAGCGAGTGATGGCAGCCAAATCGTCGTTGAGCAGGTTCGGTCCAAATCCAACGACGGTCTCGTACTCCGGCCCCTTGCGCTTCGCTCCGTCTTCCAGGCGCACCACACGCCCGCAGGCAATCACACAGGCGTGACATGCGCTCGTGCCTGCCAGGATCGTCTCGGCCATCGCCGCGCCAGAGACCTTGCCAGCGCCCTCGAACACACCGGCGTGATAATATTTCTTCGGCATCGAACCGAGATAATCGAAGTAATCGGCCGCGCTTGCTGTGCCCAGCTCGTGCACCACCTGGCTCACATTGTCGCTCTTCAGGGCATGATTGGCTGCCGAGCGCAACGAGTTATATCTCTCCGGTTCGAACAACGGAATCTTACCCCTCCCCTGCACGGCAATCGCTTTTAAGTTTTTGGATCCCATGACCGCGCCCAGGCCGGTGCGTCCGGCGGCGCGTCCGTGATCGCACATGATATTGGCAAACAGGACGCCATTTTCACCGGCCGGCCCAATGCCAGCGACACGCGCGCCGGACTGTCCCAATTCTTCTTTTACTTTGGATTGGATTTCGTAGGTGTCCAATCCCCACAAGTGCGCGGCGTCGCGGACCTCGAGCCTGCTATCCATTACGGACAGGTACACCGGCTTCTCGGCTTTTCCCGTTATCCACAAGCCGTCGTAACCGGCGAAGCGCAACTCTGGGCCCCAAAAGCCTCCGCAGTTGGATTCCGCCCACAGGCCGGTGGCAGGGGATTTCCCGCAGACAACGAAGCGACCAACGGAAGGCCCGGCCGTGCCGGTCAAGGGGCCGGTCAAGAACAGGAGCGGGGATTGCGGAGAAAACGGATCCAGGTCCCGGGTCAGAGACACATACAACAACCGGGCGGCCAGGGATGCACCGCCCAGGTAACTTCGTTCCCATTCAACAGGAACGAGGAACTGACCTGTCTCACGCGTAGTGAGATTTACTGTCAGAATGGGCTGCATATCTACCGTCTAGGAAAGAACTTCGGTAGTGATTTCTTTCAGGCAGCGGACGAAATCCAGCACAGTAGGCACATTGCGCATCATGTACGCCATGCTTCCCTGGACTTGCAGCTTGCGGGTCAGCATGGCCTGCATCGGGTCGAGTTCGCCTTTGACAACGCGCGCGAAGTTCCCGTATGGCGCTTTGAGGATGAAGGCGGGTTTGACTTCTGCCAAGTCTTTCAGAATCGCTGATTTGCGGCACTTGCCATGCCACAGGTCAAGATAATAAATAAGTTGTTCCTTGAGAGGGCCGCCCGGCTCGAGCACACAAGCCATGTCGCCTTCCCAATTCTTGGCAATGCGAGCGTACTGTTCGTCGGCGTTCAGCTTTTCGACAAGCTTTTCCAGCCATTCGGGTGAAGGGAATATCGCAGCCATTTGTGCCTCCTTGATCCAAGAATAGTGCCCTCTGTATCATCTCAACAAATTGGGGAGCGGAGTGTCCAACTTTTCCCTTCTTTTTGAGAAGGTACAACCATCTTTATTATAAATCCCAATTTGTAAATTGAAGGCTGAACCCTCTTGCAAAAAGAGAGAAATTA
>CAYZIQ010000068.1:0-12782 GCA_964478375.1 uncultured Chloroflexus sp.
ATCCAACCCCACCGCTCGATCCCGCCCGCCCCGATCCACCCGCTGGCAACCCTGACGACCATCGTGCTGGATAACATCTTCGGCTGGGTCGAGATCATTGACCCGCTGGCGCTAGCATTGACCAGCATCTCGGTTGGCGCGATAGGCTTCCTCACGACGATGTTCGTACAACGGTACCTGGCAAAAGATGACTGGGGGCCTTCGATAGCAAAAGGGTTGGTGATGGGCGTCATTGCCGGTGTGCCCTACCAAGTGACAGGCACGGCTATTGGCATCCCGCTGCTGGCCTGGGCCGGTGTCCACCAGTGGATCAAGCTGCCGCCGCCGAAGGGCAGCATTCAGTCGTCAGTGGTCAGTAGCGAGACGCCTGTCGCCAGTGATCAGTCACTAGTAATCGGTGATCAGCTGATAGAGAAAGATGAACAGTGAGCTGAGGCAGAAGTTCCTGGTTGTTCTCATCAGCCTCGCCTTGGTGTTTGCATGTTCCCTGCACGCAAGCGCCCAAGGCGGAGGCCGCGCGGATCTCTACGACCTGCAGACGGGATCATTTCCCGTGATGACCGCCACGCTGGATGTGTCCGACGCGGCTGGAGGGTTCGTCTCTGGCCTGACAAAAGAGAGGATCACCGCGCTGGAAGATGACCAGCCGCGTCCCCTCGATTCACTCCAGGAGCTTCAGCTTGGCGTGCAGTTCGTGGTCGCCTTCAACCCCGGCCCGGTCTTTGCCAACCGCGACGTCAATGGCGTCTCGCACTGCGACAAGCTGCTCGCGGCCTTGCGCGACTGGGCCGCGGCGCGTCCCAGCGATGCTTCCGACGATTTGAGCCTGGTCACGACCGATGGCCTGGTTTCCTCTCACATGGCGGCTGCCAGTGATTTCCTGACCATCCTTTCTGCCTACCAGCCCCAGCCGCGCTCGATAACCCCCTCGCTGGGCACGCTCTCCCAGGCGCTCGACATCGCGGCCGAACCGGCGGCGGAAACGGGCATGAAAAAGGCAGTCCTCTTCATCACCCCCTTGCCAGAGTCCGATGCAATCTCGGCCCTGCAAAGCCTGACGGCGCGTGCCATCCAATTGGAAATTCGCATTTACGTCTGGATGGTTGCCCCGAAAGACTACTTTTTCACCAGCGGTGCCACCGTTCTCAAAGACCTGGCCATCCAGACGAGCGGTCAGGCCTTTCCCTTCTCGGGCGAGGAAAGCCTCCCCGATCTGGAAACTTATCTCTCCCCACTGCGCCATACCTATACCTTGACCTATATCTCCGGGATCAACAAGCCCGGCAGCCACAATCTATCCGTACAGGTTGACCTGAACGGGCAGACCGTTTCATCCTCGCCCGTTCCCTTTGACCTGGATGTCCAGCCCCCGAACCCGATCCTGGTTTCGCTACCCGAGCAGATCGTCCGCCAGAGTCCGGATGTGGAGATGAGCAACGCGATGAGGCTGGCGCCCACTGAGCAACCGGTCGAGATCATCATCGAATTCCCTGACGGCCACTCGCGTCCGCTCATCCGCACCACCTTGTACGTGGACGGACAAATTGCTGATGAGAACACGGTCGCGCCGTTCGACAAATTCACCTGGGATTTGGACAACTACACCTCCAGCGGTCAGCACAACCTGCAAGTCGAGGCAGTAGACAGTCTGGGCCTGAGCAAGGTCAGCCTGGGGGTACCGGTGACAGTAACCATCATCCAGCCGCAGCGTGGTGTGAAAGCCTTCCTGGCGCGCAACAGTCTGTGGGTAGCCAGCGGCGCAGTGCTGCTGGCAGGAGCCGCGTTGGCCCTCATCCTGGTCGCGGGCGGAAGGTTGCGCCGCGCTTCGAGCACGGCGTGCCGCCAGGAGCGAAAGATGCGCATGGATCCGCTCACCCAGCCGGTCGTCACTGCCCGTGTGGAAAAGCGAGGCTTGCAATTGCCCTGGACGCAGCGACGCGGGCCCTCACCGGCCTACCTCGTCCGCCTGAAGGGGGATGATCAGCCGGTGACTGCGCCGCCCATCCCCTTGACCGGCAGCGAGATGACCTTCGGCACGGACCCAACCCAAGCCACGCACGTGCTGGACGATCCCTCTGTCTCGCCGCTGCATGCCCGTCTCAAGAAGGAACGTGATGGTGGGTTTTACTTGCTGGATCAAAAATCCACCGCCGGCACGTGGGTCAATTACGAAGTACTGACGGATAAGCCGCCGCGTCGTCTCCAGCACGGCGACATCATCCACTTTGGGCAATTATCTTATCGCTTCATGCTGCGCAAGCCTCCCGAAAAACCTAAGCCGCGGATTATCCCCCAATGAAGTTTCAACGCGAAAGGCACGAACGAGGCGAAAAACGCGAAAAAATTTCGCGCCTTTCGCTCTTTTCGCATCTTTAGCGTTCCAAAGTTCTCCGGGGGGGGGTAATAATCGCCGAAACGGGGAGGCAAACAAAGAGAGGGATACTGCGCGCAAAGGCATCCCTATTCACCTTGAGCTGCGTTGGCAAGGACAACGATAATCAACAAAGCGGTTGCCAGGAAGAGGATAAGGCCAAAGAGCCACGCACCGCGAAGGCTGACGAATATATCAACCAGGGTGAGTATTGCCAAGAAGGTCATGGCGCGGGACGAGTCAAGTATTCGCCTCTTCAACTGCGGCCCGCTGGCGATCCATAACCCCAATCCAATCAGCAATCCAGATAAAGCGGCCGCCAAGGCAAAATCGAATACCTGACTTCCGGTAAGGTTGGGCAGGTTTAGCACCAGGATGCCGCACGTTCCTTCACGAGTGGAAGCCATGTAATATGGGAACGCCAATACCTTCGCCATAATTAGAAACTTGTAGTCCACATCCTCCGAAGTCACCGTCCAGTGGACTTGTTGAGTTTCACCCGGGTCGAGGGTGATCTGCACATCGGCTGCCCTGAACAGGCCAGGGCCGCTGACGTAAATTCGCAGCTTCGGCTTGACCGTCACGTCCGAAAGATTGGAGACTGCCGCACTGATAGTGCCGGTTTCTGTCACCGTCATCAGCACAGGGCATTGCAGAGTGGTAAGACGCTCATTCGTGAGTCGTTCAAAGCCGTAAAAGGTTGCTTCCAGATCTGCCCAGGAGGCAACTCCAGCCAGGGCCATAGAAAACAACATGCCCAGCGAAAAGAAAAATATTGCCAGACTACGAAGGATTTTCTTGTGTCTTGTCATTTGCATACTCGCTTTGTTCGATGCCGCATTTCACAACGCCCTCTTCCGTGGCGAGGTATCCTACGGGGATGTCATGCTGGTGATGCGGCAGGTGGTCAAGCAAGAGGGCGTTGTACGTGATTCCCAGGCTGACGCCGTGCGCAGATCCTGCCAGGAAGCGATCGAAAAATCCGCCGCCGTAGCCGAGCCGCCAACCCTGTCGGTCGAAGGCCAGGCCAGGCACCAGCGTCAGTTGGATATTTTCAACGGGAACAGGCACCAGGTTCGGAGCCGGTTCGAGCATTCCATAAGGGTGCCGGATCAAGCGCTGCGGGTCATAGGGATGAAAGGCCATGCGTCCTTCCGGCAGGATTCGCGGCAGCAGCCAGCGCTTGCGCGGCTGACGTTCCAGCAGCGGACGCAGATCCACCTCGCCGCGCATGGGCAAGTAAGCCAAGACTGTTTCGGACGCCTGAAAGAGCGGCCAGGATTCGATGTGAGAGCAGATCGCCGCGCTGGCCTGGGATTGAAAATCCTCGCCGAGGGCTTTACGCGCCTGGAGGCACTGCACCCGTAACTGCTGCTTGGCGTCTTGAACCGCGTTTGGCATGCTACAAATTATATCTGTTGTTGGCAATTCGCGGGCCGTGGAATGCAATTAAAAAGGCTCGCCGAGAGTTTCTCGAAGAGCCTATGAATTCCAGCCTGCTCAGTTTTTCGTGGAGCCGTTGCAAACTCGATAATGATACCGTAGTGACGGCTTCGCGAGGCACCCCTTAGAGTCAGCCGTTTCGTGCCCCTCACCGGCCAATAGCGACTTAAGTCGTCACTACTATGTATCCTGTCAGCCTGCCTGTTCCGTGAGCAGGGTTCTCGGTTCCCTGAGGCGTGCGCCCAAAAGCAGGCATAAAACTAAAAACACGATCAACACCAACAGGGAAGTGGTCATCGAACCGGTTTGCGGGGATTTGAAACTGTCCATCGCAAAGATGAAGACGATACCGGAGATTTGTCCCATCAGCAACAACAGGCCATTGGATGTGCCCTCTGGGGTCGGATATGTGACCTCAGCCCCATATTGGAATCCGATTGGACCTGCGCTCAATAAGAAGAAGCCCAGGATAAAGGCTGCAACAAGCAAAAGCCAGTAACCCGTCACGTAGGTGATGCCGATAAGCCCTAATGTTGCACCGGCGATCGCAGTGATAATAAAAGGCGTTCGCTTGCGCAAACGGTCGGAGAGGCTTGGCAAAACCAAAGCGCCAACGATGCCGCCCGCGATCATCAAGCCTCCGGCTATCCCGGCTTGCGTGCTGGAGAAACCGCGCGGCCTGAGGATGTCCTCGATCCAAGTCGTCACCGCGTTGAACGCACCCAGCCCCACAAAGAAGATGATCATGAGCAGGAGGAAGTTCCTCTCGCGAAAGGTCTGCTTGAGGCCATCCAGTACAAGTGAGCGCACTTCCATCCCTGGCGGGCAGGGAGGCGTCGGCGGATGCTCTTTGGCAAATCCGAAAAACAGGATTGTGGAAACCACAGCGACGATCCCATAGATGACCAACATGCTGCCGATCCCGGCATGGAGGGTAAGATAAGGGGTAAGCACCAATCCCAGCAGGATGCCGAGGTAGATCGCCAGCGATCCCAGCCCGGATGCGGTCGCACGTTCCCGGACGGGGAACCAACGCGCCGCCACCGTGGTCACCGCGTTGAGGATGAACGGCTGCCCGATAGCGATCCCGATTTGGGCGACCAGTACCAGCGTATAGCTCGACGCAACGAGGCCGCGCATCAGGCCAAAGATGCCGGTCAGCGCGGCGCCGATGCCGACCGCGACGCGCAGCCCGTAAGTGTCAATGGCCCAGGAGGCCGGGATTGAGACAATGATATAGACGATCATAAAGCTCATGGATAGGAGACCAATGCTCAGATCCGAAACGCCATAGAACTTGGCGGCATCGCCTGTGATCGAGGCAAAAGTGATCCACAGGAGCTGGTTGACGACCACGACGAACATGAACGCCAGCAACACGATCCAGCGATAGCCATACACTTTGAAGTTGTCCTGCTCCATTCGGCAGCCTCCTGACAGTTCGAGATAAGTAACCGGGTTACAAAAATGCAAACACCAAACCTAGGGGGTAGTTACTTGGCTCTCTTGGGATCGCCTCCCCCATTTCTTTCTCCTAATCACGGCAGCTTCAAGGAACCCGTTGCTTTGTGGAAAATCCAGTTCGGGTGTATACTAAACAGAGAGAACTTTTGTCTAAATTCCCTATTTCAGGAGGAACTCATGAAGAAGATGTTCGTTATTCTTGCCGCCATGGTGCTGGTTACCCTGGCTTGCAGCCTTTCCCCGGTCTTCACGCCGACAGGAGGCGGGGGAGAGCAGCCGAGCAACGTCTTGTTCTCCGACGACTTTTCTAACACCAACAGCGGGTGGGACCAGCGTCAGGAAACCAATTACGTGTCCGATTACGTCAGTGGCAGTTATCGCATCTACGTGAATGACACCAATTACGACATCTGGGCAAATCCAAGCAAGTCCTTTCCGGGTGATGTGCAAATCGAGGTGGATGCCACCAAGGCTGGCGGGCCAGATGACAACGACTTTGGCCTCATTTGCCGCTACCTGGATACCGACAACTTCTATTTCTTACTGATCAGCAGCGACGGTTATGCCGCCATCGGAAAGTACGAGGGTGGAAGCCAGCAATTGATCTCAGCCGATAAAATGAACAAAGTAGAGGGGATCACGCCGGGCGCGGCGACCAACCACCTCCGTGCGGACTGCGTGGGCAGCGAACTGAAACTGTATGCCAACGGCAACCTGGTCGCCACCGCAACAGATAGCAGCTTCACCAGCGGCGACGTCGGCCTGATGGCCGGTACCTTTGACATGCCTGGCACTGACATCCTGTTCGATAACTTCTACGTGTATAAGCCGTAGGCTTACATAGCATCAACATAAAAAGCCAGGCTCCAAACGAGGCCTGGCTTTTTATTAGGTAGTGAGGCTAATCCTCTTGCAGCCTTGGCAAGACCCTCGGTCGTGTGAATTGGCGCAGGCTAAAAAGGACGGCAGCAAAGTAGGCTAAGTAGGCAGTGATCTCGGTCAGCGAGGGGTTGCCGTCGTAACCGAACAGCGCGGTGAGCATCTGGCCGAGAGCAGACTTTTCATTCAGGAAGGGGTTGATATTCCAAACATGCTCGGTGATTGGTGGGATCCAGCCGACCTCATTGAGCTCATGCACGCTGTGTGCCACTAGGCCGGCTGCAAAAAAGATGAGCAGCGCGCCGGTTACCTGGAAGAAACGCCGCAAGTCGAGGCGGGTTGTGGTGGCAAACAGCGACCAACCGAGAAGGAACGCCGTGCCGAGGCCGAGGAGAGAGCCAAAGATCGTTTGCCGGGCATCCGAGGCCAACGTCGCGGCGGTCAGGAAAAGAGCCAGCTCGATCCCTTCGCGCAGCACAGCCAGAAAAGCCAGCCCGAAGAGCGCACGCTTGCCGCTTTGGGAAGCTTGGCGAACGCCAGATTCCAGATCGCTTTTCAAGGTACGCGCCCGGCGGCTCATCCAGAAAATCATCCAGGTCAAGATTACAGCTGCCAGCAGCATAGTAAGGCCCTCGAAGATGGCTTCTGCAGGATCCTCCAGTTCGAGACCAAAGTAGGTGAGCAAGACAGCCGCCAATAGGCTGAGCAACGCCGCACTGAGAGCGCCGCTCCAGACAGAAACAGATAGCTCACGACGGCGCAACTGGCGCAGTGCGCTCAAGACGATACCGATGATCAGCGCGGCTTCGAGTCCCTCGCGCAGGGAAAGAATGTAAGAGGGGAGCATGAGACACCTCTATGTCTATGGCCTTGTTAATCGGATATATGTAATCTAATACCCCCTATTCTATCACGCCAACATGCGGCATAGGGCAATTCATGTCAGCCCAGACCACATTGCCTAAGCGCCACTTTTATGCTACGATACCGCTAGAAACGTTACTCGAGGAAATAGGATATGGATTTGAGAGCAATCTGCCAAAATGTGATTGATGGACAAGCCCCAGAGACAGAATCCGGGGTCAAAGCAGCCCTCGAAGCGGGCATCCCCGCAGATGCCATCCTCAACCAGTCGCTGATCGCCGCCATGGATGAGGTCGGCCGACGCTTCGAGAATGGAGAGTTTTTCGTCCCGGAGATGCTGATCGCTGCCCGCGCCATGCAAGCGGGCCTGAAACTCCTCAAGCCCCATTTGGCGAAAGCCGAGATCAAGTCCGCGGGGAAAGTTGCCATCGGAACCGTCAAGGGCGACCTGCACGACATCGGCAAGAACCTGGTCGGCATGATGCTGGAGGGGACTGGCTTCGAAGTGTGCGATTTGGGTGTAGACGTGCCGCCGGAAGCCTTCGTCAAAGCAGCCCAGGATGGTGCTCAAGTGATCGGCATGTCCGCGCTGCTCACGACAACCATGGGCAGGATGGAGGAGACAATCGAGGCGCTAAACGCAGCCGGCCTGCGCGGGAAGGTGAAGGTGCTCATCGGCGGCGCGCCGGTAACGCAGGGCTTCGCCAACCGCATCGGCGCGGACGCGTTCGCCCCCGACGCCTCCAGCGCGGCGCGCGTCGCCCGGCAGTTGATCCCATGACCTATACCCAGCGAACCGACCTCCTCAAACCCGAAGGCGCCTATCAAGTGCTCGCCCGCGCCCAGCAGATGGAGGCTGAAGGGCACGAAATCATCCACCTGGAAATTGGCCAGCCGGATTTCGAGACCTTCTCCAATGTCAGCCTGGCGGGCATCCGCGCCATCGCTGCCGGGCGGACACGCTACACCCCGCCGGCCGGGACGCCCTCCCTGCGCGAAGTTATCGCCGAGGACAGCGGGCGGAGGCGAGGCATACAGGTTCATCCCGAAGAGATAGTGATCAGCCCGGGTGCCAAGCCGAACCTCTTTTTCCCAACGCTGGCATTGGTCGAACCTGGAGACGAGGTCATCTATCCCGACCCGGGCTTTCCGACGTATGAAGCCATGATCCAGGTCGCGGGCGGCGTGCCTGTCCCAGTGCCGCTGCGCGAGGAAAAGAACTTTTCTTTCGACCTGGAGGCTTTCGATCGCCTGGTGAACGAGCGCACCAGGCTGATCATTCTGAACTCCCCTAGCAATCCCACAGGAGGCGTGATCCCATCCGCTGACCTGGAACATATCGCCGAACGAGCCGCGCAGTGCGACTGCTGGGTGATGTCGGACGAAATTTACGCCCGCATCGTCTATGACGGGCTGACAGTCCCCTCCATTGCCTCTTTGCCCGGGATGCAGGCCCGTACGATCGTCGTGGACGGGTTTTCCAAAACCTACGCCATGACCGGCTGGCGGTTGGGATACGGCATCATGCCGCGCGAGCTGGCGCGGCGCGTCGGGTTGCTGCTCACTCATTCCATCGGCTCCACGGCCCAATTCACCCAGGATGCCGGTGTCGAGGCCATCAGCGGACCGCAGGAGCAGGTGGATGTAGTCGTTGCAGAGTACCAGCGCCGGCGAAACGTGATCGTCGCGGGGTTGAATACTATTCCCGGCATACGCTGCCAGAAACCGCAAGGGGCCTTCTACGTGTTCCCCAACATTCAGGAGACTGGAATGACTTCGAGCGAACTGGCGAATCTGATCCTGGAACGTGGTAAGGTTGCTCTGTTATCAGGCTCATCGTTCGGGAAATACGGCGAAGGTTACCTGCGCCTGTCGTACGCCACCTCGATTGGCAACATCGAGCGCGGGCTTGAGCGCATCCAATCTGTTCTCAAGTAGTCGAGCAATCAGAAGAGCCTTTTCTCCCAATAAATTTCATCCAGCGCACATTTTTGGAGGAATATCGTATGCCGCTAGACCCTCTCGCCATTCGAAGTCAATTTCCATCGCTCGACCGCCCAGCGATCTTCTTTGATAACCCCGGCGGCACCCAAATCGCCAGGCAATCCCTCGAACGCGTCAGTAAGTATTTACTGGAATGCAATGCCAACCACGAAGGAGCCTTTGCCACCAGCGTCGCTTCCGATGCCATCCTAGGCGAAGCCCATCGCGCCATGGCAGATTTCTATAATGCGGCGGGGCCTGAGGAGATCATCTTCGGGGCGAACATGACCACCTTGACCTTGCACATCAGCCGCTCCATCTCTCGGAACTGGGGCGTCAGTGATTCTATCGTGGTGACGCGCCTGGATCACGACGCCAACGTCACCCCCTGGGTTTTGGCCGCGCGGGATCGAGGCAGCGAGGTCATTTGGGTGGACTTCCATCCTGAGGACGGCACGCTGAATATGGAGCAGATGCAAGCCGCGCTGGAGCGTAAACCGCGCCTGGTCGCCGTGGGCTATGCTTCCAACTCGTTGGGAACGATCAACCCGGTTGCCAGGATCGTAAAAATGGCGCATGAGGTTGGGGCGCTTGTCTATATTGACGCAGTGCAATATGCCCCCCACGGACCGATTGACGTTCAGAAACTGGGCTGCGACTTTCTCGTATCCTCCAGCTATAAATTTTTTGGACCGCATGAGGGCATCCTTTACGGACGGCGCGAGCTTCTGGAAGACCTGTTCGCCTATAAGGTTCGCCCGGCACCCAATCACCTGCCCGATAAATTCGAGACGGGTACACAAAACCACGAGGGGATCGCTGGCGTGCTTGGCGCCATCGAGTATTTCGAATGGGTAGGAAAGGAATTCGGCAGTGAACACGTCGAAGGATTAGCGGAGGATGGTTATCAGGGCCAGCGTCTGGAATTGAAGAAGGCGATGACGGCCATCCGAGGATACGAATTCGAACTCAGCCGCGCCTTGCTCTTGGCTTTACAATCTATTCCTGGCCTGACCCTTTATGGAATTACCGATGTCCGCCGGCTGGATCAGCGTGTGCCGACTTTCTCATTCCGAGTAAGGAACCTGTCGCCTCGTCAGGTGGCAGAAAGATTGGCCCAGGAAGGTATCTATGTCTGGGATGGAAACTACTATGCCATCGGTGTCACGGAACGGCTTGGGCTGGAAGAGAGCGGCGGCATGGTTCGCGTCGGCGGTGTGCACTACAACACGCTGGCAGAAGTAGCGCGGCTGCAAGAAACGCTGACGAAAATCAGCTCAACGGAAATCATGTAACTTCTCAATAGCAGGGGAAGATGGGACACCCCCACATCCCACTTTCTTGCGATGATGCTATTCTTCTTTCACATTTATGGAACGAACGAGATGGATAAGAGAATAGACTGGGTTGATTATGGAAAAGGCATCGGGATAATTCTGGTCGTCTACGGCCATCTCTTGAGCAGCGGGTATCATGCGGCTTTAAAAATCCCTGAGCATTTCTTTGCTCTTTCGGACAGCATCGTCTACAGCTTTCACATGCCCCTGTTCTTTTTTCTCTCGGGCCTCTTTGTCGAAAGCAGTTTTCGGAAACGAGGCTCACGCAACTATTTGATTGACAAGTTGGCCAGGATCGCTTATCCATATTTTGTCTGGTCAATCTTGCAAATGAGCGTTGAAGTGATCTTCTCGAGCCAAACCCAAAAAGGCACCAGCATCTCGGACATCCTCGCCATACCTTACCGCCCCTGGGGACAGTTCTGGTTCATTTACGCGCTCTTCTTAATGCACGTTGCTTATGCTCTGTTCAGCAAGCTTGGCAAGTTTTCCATGCCAATCATGTTTCTGGTTGGATTTGGATTATTCTTTTTCCCCATCCGGGCTGACGTTGCGGCACTCACCGGATTTTCCACCCATTTCCTTTTCTTCGTGAGCGGCATCTTCCTCGGCAAATATCTCCTGAGCATAAACGCACCCAGCGTCCCGCTTTGGGTTGTTATGCTGCTGTTTGCGCTGTTGGTAGGGGCCGGGTACTTTACGTTCGAGAAGTTGATAAAGCCTACACGTTTAACCGACGGCTCTCACCCTTTTTATTTTCTTTTCTTGTCAATCTTGGGCATAATCGCCTGCCTAAGTCTCTCGCAATATCTTTCGAAGAAGAACCTCATCCGATCATTGAGGACATTTGGGAGGTATTCCCTGCAAATCTATCTTGCCCACATGCTGGCCGGAGTAGGCACACGAATGATCCTTGCAAATGTCCTCCATCTGCAAAACTGGGTGCTCCACATAACGATTGGCGTGACTGTTGCGCTGACGGCGCCGATCGTGCTTCAAAAAATATCCGAAAGGATCAATTTCCCCTATTTGTTTGATTTTAGAAAGAGCCGGGAAAAATCACCCACCAGTCCCTCCTAAGGTCGAAGAAAACCGCCAATCATCTTCTCATGTTAAGCACGAACGCCTGGGTGAGGGGGGCACCCAAGCGTTCGTGCTTGTATATTACATCATTTTTTTCCAAAAATCAAGGGGTTTTTCTTAAAAAATCGTGAGACTTCTTTTGTGCCCCAGGCGGGAATCGAACCCACAACCTTGGCCTTAGGAGTGCCCTGCTCTATCCATTTGAGCTACTGGGGCAACAGTAAAATTATAGCATCTTCACGCGCTTGCGCCAAGATGCTTGCGTTTCACTCTATAGGTTGCTATACTAGATGGTATGAATCCAGAGAAGATTGGACGTTATGAAATCAAAGCCGAGCTTGGCCGCGGTGGCATGGCAACCGTCTATCAAGCTTACGACCCGCGCTTCGAGCGCGAGGTGGCGATCAAAGTCCTGCCGCGCGAAATGCTCCATGATCCGCAGTTCCGCGTTCGTTTCGAACGCGAGGCCAAAACCATCGCTATGTTGGAGCACCCGGCCATCGTGCCGGTCTACGACTTCGGCGAGGAAGACGGCCAACCGTATTTCGTCATGCGCTACATGACCGGCGGCTCGCTTTCCGACCGCATCAGCCAAGGCCCTATATCGGTCGAGGAGGCAGCCAGGATCATTGAGCGCCTCGCCCCAGGTCTGGACGAGGCACACGCCAAAGGAATCGTCCACCGCGACCTGAAGCCGGGCAACATCCTTTTCGACCGGCTTGACGAACCCTACGTTTCTGATTTTGGTATCGTCAAACTCTCCGAAGCCCAGGCTGGCGCGACCGGCAGCGCCATCATCGGCACACCCACCTACATGAGCCCGGAGCAAGCCCAGGGCGAGCCTGTCGACGGGCGTTCGGACATCTATGCCCTTGGAGTGATCCTCTTCGAGATGCTGAGCGGTAAGCCGCCCTACAAAGCCGATACACCCATGGGGGTGGTTGTCAAGCACATCACAGAGCCAGCACCAAACATTCTAGTTGTAAACCCGAACCTGCCGCAGGCCATCGAAGTGGTTATCCAAAAGGCAATGGCGAAGGACAAATGGGCGCGCTTCGCCACCTGCGCCGAGCTGGCAGCTGCTCTGAGCATCGTGGCGCGCGGCGAGCCCCTGGATCTGACGACCCTGCCGACCGCGCCGCGCCGCGCTCCGCTGCCGACCGTGATAACCAGACGTGGTGAGCCGCCTGCCAGCCGCACCCAGCCAGGTATCTGGCGCGGCGCAGCGCCGCGCAAAAAGGCCGGGCTGTGGATTGGCCTCGGCGGCGCGATCCTCCTGTTATGTGCGGGCATCGTCTCCGTCCTCTTCATCTTCAAAGATCAATTGCTCTTTACCCTGGCGCCGACGGAAGCCATCC
>CAYZIQ010000068.1:12882-16156 GCA_964478375.1 uncultured Chloroflexus sp.
CCGGATGGCACGCAGGTTGCCATCAGCCTGAACCGCGAACTCTACGTCGTTCCCCTCGAATTAGACAAGCTGGCGCAGGCGCGTTCCCGCATTGACCTGGCTGCCATGAATGGCTGCCTCACTGATACCAAGTTGGCGACCAAAGGCGTGCGCTGGTCTGGCGACGGGCAAAAGCTTGCTGTCGTCATCCTCGCGCCGGGCGATACCGGCGGTATCATCGAGATGGTGCGCGTGCTGGATATCCACCGCTGTGCCGCCGCCGAGCCTAACGTGGTAGATACCTTCCCCGGCCCGCGTTTCACCATGACCGGCTATAATGCCAATCCTGTCATCCCCTCCTTCGACTGGGATGGTGCGACGTTATTCCTGTTGAACAGCGCCTTCCGCAACGAGGGCTATGGCTATCTTTACAGCTATAACCTGGATAACCGCAAGGCCGCCATGTTGGATCCGCTGGGCAGTACCTGCTGCTACCGGGATATACGCTGGAGCCCGGATGGCAATTACATTTCGTTTGCCTACCAGGATATCCGCATGGGGGCGAACAGTCCGACCCAGCTCTTTTACATCCCATACGGCACAATCGGCACCGGCGCGAGTTACGTGCCCTTCTCTCTCCCCAGCAATTTCTTCTCAAATCCCCGCGAAAAGCCCCAGCCGACCCTGCGTCCAGCCAGGTAAACAACATCCGGGCACTTACACTGCCCGGATGATTTTTTGCACCAGCCCCGGCCCGGCGTAGACCAAGCCGGTGTAGACTTGTACCAGCGTCGCTCCCATATCGAGGCGGCGTTTGGCATCTTCAGGGGACATAATCCCGCCCACACTGACGACCGGGATTTTCCCCGCGACCCTTTTCACCACCTCGCGCAGCACCGCCTCGCTGCGGACCCGCAGCGGGTGGCCGCTCAATCCGCCGGTTTCTCCCCGATACTTCGAGTGCAGCCCCTCGCGTCCCAGCGTGGTATTCGTGGCGATGACGCCGTTCATACCAGTACGCAGGATCACGTCAATTGCATCATCTAATTCATCGTTAGTCAAATCAGGAGCAAGCTTGACGAGGATGGGGCGAGTGACAGGTGACGAGTGACGAGTTCCCGCCACCGCCTGGAGAAGGCCTTCCAGCAGCGCGCGTCCCTGCAAGCGGCGCAGGCCGACGGTGTTGGGCGAACTGACATTGATGGCAAGATAATCCGCCAGCGGGGTAAACGTGTGCATCAGGGAGACGTAATCTTCGGCAGCGTTTTCCAGCGGCGTATCTTTATTCTTTCCCAGATTCACGCCGATTATCGTGTCATTGCGAGCGAAGGTCGAGTAGCCGCGCAGCGGCGTACCGAGACCGAGCGAAGCAATCCCCTCGCCGATTTGGAGATTGCTTTGTCGCTGCGCTCCTCGCAGTGACACCGCAACGGTCTCCGCCCCCCTTCCGGGAAAGCCCATCCGGTTGATCACCGCCTCATCCTCCACCAGCCGGAAGAGGCGCGGCCGGGGATTTCCCTCCTGCGGACGCGGCGTGACCGTCCCAACCTCGATGTGTCCAAAGCCGAGGGCTGCCAGTCCGCGCACGGCGATGGCATCCTTATCATAACCCGCTGCCAGGCCGACGGGGTTGCGGAAAGTCAATCCGAAGGCGGCGACGGGTTTGGGCGGTGCGGCAAAGGCTTTCGCAATTGCCCAGTCGAGCGGTGGAATCGCGCCCGTAAAACGTAAAACGCGAAGCGTGAGGAGGTGAGCAGTTTCTGGGTCGAGGCGGAAGAGGAGCGGGCGGATGAGGCGATACATGAAGTTACTTTTTTACCTTTAGCATCTCGATGGCTTTCGCGATGCGGTTGCGGCGAGTTTCTTCGCGCTTTGCTTCCAGGATGACGCGCACATATTCCCGTTGGTGGGTATAGGGCATTTTCTGGAAGGCGGCTTTCGCGCTTGGGTTCTGATCCAGCGCCTGCTGGAAATCCGGCTGGACTTCGACCACGCGCGGCTCGGTGTCTTTTTCCAGCGTCACTACCACTTCATCGCCGAACGTTTTGCCAATCTTCTCGCGGATCTCCTTGAGTACGATCAAGATGTGACAGGGCTCACCCCTCCGTACCCCGTTCGGGCCGCGAGACCCGGCCCGCCGAGGCGAGACGGCCAATGTTCCTCGATAGAGTTCGCCGTCAATCGTCGCCTTGACCGGCACGCGCTTTTTGCCGAAGGCCTGCTCCACATCGAAGGGGATGCGCACGAACGCTCCCCCGTTATCTGCGTTTTCGATAAGGGCTGTGAAGGTGTAACTTTGGGTCATTTTTCGCTCCTTGCATTTCCCGCTATTCTAACATGCTCAGATGAGTGTATAATTTCACCGAGGCGAAAATATGTCCCGCACAGTAAGCACACTGGCGCAAACCGACCTGGATTTATATCGAAAGGCGCTCAGGGATCGCATGGAGGCGACTCGAAGTTATGCTGATTCGCGTTTGAAGAAAGCCCTGGAACTTGCCAACCGGGCGGCTTCGATTTTGAAAGAAGAGTTCAATGTAAAAAAAGTTGTGGCGTTTGGTTCGATTGTCAACCCGCGCTTATTCCATGCGCATTCGGATGTTGATATCGCTGTTTGGGGACTGGCGGGACGAAGGTATTATCGTGCGGTCGGTATCCTTCAAAGCCTGGATGCGGAGATCGCAGTGGATGTGGTTGCCTTTGAGGATGCGTCCAAGTCAATCCAGGAGACAATCTTGCGCGAAGGGAAGGAATTATGAGCGATACCACGGCTCTGGCCGGCCGCATACGGATTTCTCTTCAGGATGTAAAGAAAAGCGTTGACCGTGCCATCGAATTGAGTAACAAGGCCCACAAGAGCGGCGATGACGGCTATTGGGATGGCGTTGCGCTTAACCTACACGATTTTTACACCGGGATCGAACATATTTTTGAAGATATTGCCCGTACGCTGGAAAACAGCCTGCCCTCCGGCTCCGAGTGGCACATGGACTTGCTTACCCAAATGGCAGGTGAGATCGGAGGCGTCCGCCCGGCAGTGATCTCACGAGAGACGAGAGCCTGTTTGGATGAATATCGCGGCCTGCGTCACGTCGTGCGCAACGTATATGCCTTCAATCTGCGGTCAGCCAGATTGCATGAACTAACCGCCGGGCTGAATGATTGTTTCGTTCGCGTTCAGGGGGAATTGTTGGCGCTGGCCAAGTTTCTCGAAAGTATCGGTTAAAGCCTCCTGCTTGACAGAAAAGTTCAGAAACTTTTTTATCGAGTGAAGCGAATACTTCCAGGGCCCTAG
>CAYZIQ010000069.1:0-14427 GCA_964478375.1 uncultured Chloroflexus sp.
CACGCGATGGGAAGGTATTCTTGATTCGTCCGCCGTTGCGTGGTGCTATGGCGTTTCGCGTCATGCTGCTCAAATCCGAACGGTGCCTCCCGACTGCGATAAGGAAAGGACAATTATCGTATGAACCTTCTTGATTCTTTGAGAATGGACAAAACTGCTTTCTCTGTGGCGTCTTTGGATGACGAATCAGATGAGAAAGACTATTGGCTTGCCAAGACTCCGTATGAACGCTTGGAAGCAATCGAGATAATGCGGCAAATCATCTATGGCTACAATCCATCTTCCACCCGACTTCAAAGACTTCTTACAGTTGCTCAACTCATACCAAGTTGAGTACTTGCTGATTGGTGGCTACGCGGTTGGCTATCATGGCTATCCCCGCGCGACAGGCGACATGGATATATGGATTGCCATAGCACTACAGAACGCAGAGAAGGTGGTTGCCGCCCTGAAAGAATTCGGGTTTGACGTTCCCGAATTATCCGTTGAAATGTTTCTACAAGAGAAGCAAGTTATCCGCATGGGTGTGCCACCCATCAAGATAGACATCACAACGTCAATTTCTGGAGTGAGTTTTGCAGAGTGTTACGCAGAACGAGTTGTAGAGGTACTTGATGGCGTTCAGGTCAACTTGATAAGTCTGAAGCATCTGAAAGTCAACAAGAAGGCGAGCGGCAGATTGAAAGATCTCACTGACCTACAGAACCTGCCGTAACGCAGACTGTACACACACGAACGCAGAACACACACCCCGACAACAGCACTTCCATCGATTGAAACCGACGACTGAAGGGTCGCCAGGTCGGCGTGAGCCGACTTTCAGATCGCTAGCCGCCAAATTGATTCGGCGGCAAGTATAGTGCGGCCTCGGACAGCCCGACCTGTTCGCTCCTGTGCAGCCTAGCCTGGGCCAAAGCCCTAGGTGCAAAGGTAGGGCAGCGAATGATGGTTGGCATGCCAGTGCGGGGTGCTACACAGTTGCAGACGCTCCATTGAAACCGGAGCGTTGACCATCAAATAGCAGAGAAAATAACATGCGTTACCGACTGTCAACCGAGGATATGGAGCCAAACCACTGGGTAGCGTGGGCGCTTGACCTTCCCGCTTGCTTTAGTTCGGCGCAGACGCAAGCCGACGCTGTGGCTCATGCGCCTGAACGCATATCGGCGTACTATTCATGGCTCTCAAGCCACGATAGTTCATTGCCAATCATCACCGAACCAATCGAAGTGGAAATCGTCGAGACCTTTCACTCATTCGCCAGTACCCAAGACCCGGAGTATCTGGTCAACGCTTTCTTTGAAGACGACCGCCGTCCGCTACATTACTGGAATGTTGCACTGGCACTCCAGTTGTTGCAATGGACGCGCCAAGACCTGCTGAAAGTCATACAGTCAGCAACCCAAGAACAGTTGAGCAAGCCAATTACTGGCGAAGTGAGCGGCTCACTTGCTGGAATCATCAAACATATCGCGGGCGCAGAAAACTGGTACTTTGGTCAACTGGATTTCGCGCTTGACCGGCCACAACTGCCCGATGACCCACTTGATATGCTCAAAGCCGTGCGTGCAAACACGCGGGCACAACTCGTGAAGTTAACCGGGGATGAGCGAATAACCAAAAACTGCGATGAAATGTGGTCAGCGCGCAAAGTGATTCGGCGCACGCTGTGGCACGAGCGTGACCATACACAGCACATCGCGCACCTGCTCGCACACTTGTAGACAAGCAACAGATACAAACCGAAAGTGCGCCCCCCTGATTATTTAACGAGCTCGTATCTGCTTTCTGTAAATCCAACCCACCAAGAACAGCACGCCGACCAGCATCGGGATGCCGGCCATAAGGATATATATCCCTGCGCCAAAGCCGCGCATGAAGGCGAGATACCAAATGCCAAAGCAGGGGAAACCTACTGCCCCTACCCACTCCCAGCGCCAGCCGAGAATCAGCGCGGCGAGCAGGAAAAAGGTGGGGATATTGTGGATCAAAAAGCCGCCCAGCATGGCCCAGAAGCCGCCGCCCGTCTCAAACACATCCAACGAGAACAAGCCGATAAAGGCGGCAAACAGGATGCCCAGAATGCGGGGCGTCCAGAACAAGGTTTGTTTCACGGGTTTGTTCATGGGGACCTCCTGAATTAGTTAACCCCGATTCATGACATTCGACACCTTGCACTTAGCTGGCGTTTCTCACGTTATAATCGGCCTACTTGCCACTTTGAGAAAGCTTATGAGTTACGATCAAGCCGAAAAAGAGAAGCGCTCCGCGGCGTTAAGTTCCGTTATTGCCGCAGTCGGATTGACTTCGTTCAAGATCATCGTCGGTATCCTGACCAACTCGCTGGGCATCCTGGCGGAAGCCGCCCACTCTGCCCTGGACCTGGTTGCGGCGGTCATGACCTATTTCGCCGTGCGCATGTCGGGCAAACCCGCTGACCAGGTGCACCAATTCGGTCACGGCAAGATCGAGAATCTCTCGGCCCTGTTCGAGACCGTACTGCTGCTCCTCACTTCAGCCTGGATTATTTACGAAGCCGTGCAACGCCTATTCTTCAAGAGCGTACACGTGGAGGCTTCTATCTGGTCGTTCATCGTGATGGCCACCTCCATCATCATAGACTATACTCGCTCGCGCATCCTGTACCGCGCCGCTCGTAAATATAACAGTCAAGCCCTGGAAGCCGATGCGTTGCACTTCAGCACTGACATCTGGTCGTCAGCCGTGGTCATCTTGGGCTTGATCGGCGTAACGATTGCGAAAAACATCCCCGGTCTGGGCTGGATGTACAAGGCGGACACCATTGCGGCCAGCATCGTGGCCTTGATCGTGATCTACGTCAGCACAGAATTGGGCTGGCGCACCATCCAGGCCCTGCTGGACGCCGCCCCAAGGGGGTTGGCTGAGAAGGTCGAACAAGCTGCGACGGCTGTTTCTGGCATCGTTGACGCTCACGCCGTGCGCATCCGCTCTTCGGGCGCGCTTTGGTTCGTTGACTTGCATGTGACGATGGACGGCTCCTGTACTTTAGACGCCACCCACGCTGCGACCGAGGCTATCGAGAAAGCCATCCAGGCCAACATTCCCAAAGCTGACGTGATCGTACACGTCGAGCCAGCGGAGGCATCTATCGGTAAACCGCAACCTTTACGATATAAAGGCAGGCGGAACACGAAGTAACAACAGGTATAGAGGAGAAGACCGAGGATAAAAACTGTCCCCGGTCTTCTCGCATTTCTTGTCGCCCGTGATCAGGCCTGCAGCCCTTCCCATTCACTCAGCAGCCCATCCATCTCCTTCTGCAGCGCGGCGTATTGATTGCCCCACTTGCGGACGAGCGCCGTATCGGCGGGAGGATTTTCGAGCCTGCTCCCAATTTCGGCTAAATCGGCCTCCAGCGCGGCGATCTTGTTTTCCAGTTCCTGGATACGCGCGATGCGGCGACGCTTTTCCTTGACAGAATGATCGGCGGTGCGCTTTGTGGGTGTGATCGGCCGGTCGCCTCTACGCGCAAATTCCTCCTTGGCTCGCAGCGCCGCCAGTCTCTCGCGCTCTTCCTTCATCTGGCTGTACGTTCCTTTGAAAACATCGAGCCTGGTCTCGTCCGGGTCAATCTCCCAGATCTGCGTCGCCAAGGCGTCAATCAGGTAGCGGTCGTGGGTCACGAGCAGGATCGTCCCGCCGTATTCGTCCAGCACCTCCTGGAGGATCTCCTGCGAGGGGATGTCGAGGTGGTTGGTCGGCTCGTCGAGCAGCAGCAGGTTGGTATCCTGGAGGGCCAGCTTCGCCAGCGCCAGTCGTCCGCGCTCGCCGCCGGAGAGTACTTCCACCTTCTTGAAAACGTCGTCGCCGGAGAAAAGGTAACGTCCCAGGTAGTGACGCGCTTCATACGGCAGCATGTTCGGGGCGACGGTCTCGATCTCCTGGATCAAAGTGTTTTCTGGATTCAAGCCCTCGTGCGCCTGGGCGAAGTAGCCAATCTGCAAGCTGGCACCGAGGATCACCTCGCCAGCGAGCGGCTCGACCTGGCCGAGGGCGGTCTTGATGAAGGTCGTCTTTCCCGCGCCGTTGGGCCCGATCAACGCGGCGCACTCGCGGCGGCGCAGCTCGATATCCGGTGCGTCGAACAGCACTCGACCCGGGTAACCGATGCGCAGGCCGCGAGTCCGAATGACAAGCTCGCCAGAACGCTGGTCAGCACGTAGGTTCAGTTTCAGGCGCGGCGGACGGTGATCCCGCAGATGCAGCGAGCGGACGCGGCGTTCCGCTTCCTCCACTCCAAAAGGCGAAGTGGCAACCGTCACCGCCTCCGCCGTTTCCGCCCATTTCTGGTTCAGTACTGCTTCGAAGCCAATTTGCTCGACGGCCTGGACGATCCGGCTCAAGCGGCGCAGTTTGCCCTTGGCCTGCGAAACGTTCTGGCCTGAAATGTTCCTCTTGATGTACTCGACCTCTTTGAGCAGTTTTTCTTTTTCGCCCTCGAAGACCGCGTGACGCCGTTCCCAGTGCTCTTGACGCTGTGCTACGTAAGCCGAGTAGTTGCCGCGATAAGTCTCGATGCCCGCCGGGGTCATCTCCAAGATGCCGTTGGCGACCTTATCCAGGAAATAGCGGTCGTGCGAAACCAGCACCGCCGCGCCGTCCCATTGGCTCAGGTAGCCCTCCAACCACTCGACGGCGGCGATGTCGAGGTGGTTGGTCGGCTCGTCAAGCAGCAGGATGTCGGGATCGGAAAGCAGCAGACGGGCGAGGTAGGCGCGCGTCCGCTGGCCGCCGGAGAGGTGTTCGAGGGGCAAATGGAAATCTTCTGACGAGAAACCCAGGCCGGTCAGCACCTGCTTGATGCGCGTCTGGAAGGTGTACCCGCCGTGCCGCTCGAACTCTTGCTGGAGCGAACCGTACCTGACCAGGGCCTGCTCGCGCTTTTCTGGCGCGGACATCTCCGCCTCGAGCCGTTCCAATTCTGCCTGGCGCGCCAATAGATCGGCAAAGCATTCCAAGCCGACATCCCAAACCGTACCGCCGCTCATCTCGAATTCGGCTTCCTGCGGCAGGTAGCCGAGGCGTAAATTCTTGGCGCGCGTTACCGTCCCACCAGAGGCCTCTTCTACTCCGACCAAAATCCGCAGCAGCGTGGTCTTGCCGACGCCATTGGGCCCGACCAGCGCCATGCGCGCCCCATGCGGGACAGAAAAGCTCAGCCCGGAGAAGATGTCAACCGGGCCGAAGGATTTGGAGAGGTTAGAGGCAGTGATGAGAGACACGAGATAACCACAGATGAAAGAGATGAAATGGATAGAGTGATAAAAAGAGCTAAGACTTACGAGCTCTCCAAACGTCATAAGGGACGAGGCGGCGAATTTCAACTCTGGGGCGATAGAAATTGACCAGCAGGCAAACTGGCAGACCGCTGGCACGCAGGTAGTTCATGCACTGCGCGACGTGAACATCATCAAGCAATTTTACCGCCTTCAATTCGACCAGCACCACTTCTTCCACGATCAAATCGGCGAAAAATTCACCGACAACAACCCCCTCATATTTCACCACGATTGGAACTTGCTGCTGGACACGTAATCCTGACTTGCCGATTTCAATGGAGGTGGCATTCTGATACACCTTCTCGACAAAACCGCCGCCAAGGGTGTTGCTTACCTTGTAAATGCAACCAATCACCGTCTCGGTAATTTCGTTAATTTTCATTATTTCATCCTCCCATCTGTGTTCATCCTTTTTATCTGTGGTTGATTTGTCCCCGATTATACCGTCACTTCCCAGTGAACTGCTGCAGCGCCAGCCGCAGCCGCTCCTCCACATCCTCTGGCGCATTCTTCGGCAGCGATTGCAGCGCGGACTGCGCCTCGACCACCGAGTAGCCAAGGGCGGTCAGCGCGGCCAGCACCTCCGAATCCGCATCCGACATGGCTGCCACGGCCTGCAATCCGCTGATGGGCCTGAGCCGGTCGTGCAGGTACAGCACGATCTTTTGAGCGGTCTTTTTGCCCACACCGGGCACGCGGGCCAGGATTTCATCCTGCTCGTTGAAAACCGCGCGCTGGACGGTATCCAGGTTGAGCGTGGACAGCACCGAAAGGGCGATCTTCGGCCCGACCCCGTCCACGCCGAGCAGCATGGTGAACAGGCTGCGGTCGGCGACAGTCTCAAAACCGTACAGGGTCAACGCGTCCTCGCGCACGACGAGGTGAGTGTGGAGCAGCACGACCTCGCCGACCTTCATTCGTTCACGCAGCGGCGCGGGAACGTGGACGCGCAGCCCTACCCCGCCAACTTCGATGATGAGGGCATGGTCTTCGATTTGAGTGATCTCACCGCGCAGAGTAGCAATCATATTCAATACCTTCGCGTGTGCAAATGCGTGATCGCGATGGCCAGCGCATCGGCGGCGTCGTCGGGCTTGGGGATTTCCGGCATCGCCAGCAGGACGCGCACCATTTCCTGCACTTGCTTCTTATCTGCGCCGCCATATCCAACCACGGCCTGTTTGACCTCGTTCGGCGTGTACTCGGCGATCTCAAGGCCAGCTTCGGCGAGGGCCAGCAATACAACCCCACGCGCCTGCCCGACCGCGAGAGCGGTTTTCACGTTGCTCTGGAAAAACAACTTCTCCACCGCAGCCGAATCTGGACGATGGAGAAGCAATATTTCTTGCAAACGATGATAGAGCATGGACAGACGCTCAGGAGCAGGCAGACCGGCCGGGGTCACGAACGTGCCATAATCAACGACTTGCAAATTGCTATCGGGGAGGTCGCGTACCAGACCGTAACCCGTCGTCGCTGTCCCCGGGTCAATGCCCAGAACCAGCGTCATGTCTATTCAGCCTCGAGGGCTGCCATGGCCTCTTCGGACAGTTTCAGGTTGTGGAAAACATCCTGGACATCGTCCAGGTCTTCGAGCGTCTCGACGACACGCATCACCTGCAGGGCATGGTCGGTTGGAAGCTCCATCTCCTGTTTGGCGATCAGGCGCAGACCAGCTTCTTCGGGCTGGACGTTCGCTGCGTGCAGCCGATCACTGATGCTCTTGAAAGCCTCGACCGGGCCGATGATCTCGATCATATCGCCATCTTCAGTAACGTCGTCCGCGCCCGCCTCGACTGCCAGTTCGAAAGCCTTATCGTAAGAAAGTGCACTGGATGGGAAATAAAAATATGCCGCCCGCTTGAACTGCCAGCCGACCGCGCCCGCTTCGGCCATGGTGCCGCCGCCGTGGGTCAGCGCGTGGCGGATCTCGGCCACGGCGCGGTTGCGATTGTCGGTGACGCAATCAACCATGATCGCCACACCATGCGGCCCGTACCCCTCGTAGGTGACGGCTTCCAGCGAACTGCCTTCCTTGTCCTCACCGGTGCCGCGGCGGATAGCGCGCTCGATGTTATCTTTCGGCATGTTCCCGGCGCGGGCTTTTTCGATTGCCAACGCCAGGCGTACGTTGGTACCCGGATCACCGCCGCCCTCACGGGCCGCCATCACAATTTCACGCGCCAGGCGGGTGAAGACCGCACCACGCTTGGCGTCCGCTGCTCCCTTCTTGCGGCGAATAGTCGCCCAATGGCTGTGTCCAGACATATAAATTCTCCTTATAAGGGGGAAGAAAACATTTCGTGGGATTTTACGCTATTGGCCCGCGAATTATACCATAGCCCCCACCCCACCCTCCTCGGTCGTCCGGGACGATGAGAGAGGTAGAAGGGGGTCAAACGAAAAATCCGACGGCCATCACCTTCGGCCCGGCATGGACGACGATGGCTGGCGGCAACTCATAAATCGGGATCGAGGACAGGTTCAGGCGGGACCTGAGATCTGCTGCCAGCGCTCGAGCCTCATCCAACGCCTCGGCGTGCATCACGCACAGGTACGCCTCGTCGCGCTTCGGGCACTGCTCCTCGACGATCTCGATCAGCCGCGCCAAAGCGCGCCGCTTGGTACGCTGCTGCTCGTAGGCCTCCACCTGCCCATCGTAAACGGTCAAAATGGGCTTGACTTGCAGCATTTCGCCGAGCAGCGCTTTCGCCCCGCCGATGCGCCCGCCTTTTTGCAGGTATTCGAGCGTATCCACCAGAAAGTAGACGCGCTGGCGAGCGATCAAGTCGTTCAGACGGGCCACGATGACATCAGCTTCCATCCCTTCCGAAGCCCACTGGGCAGCCATCAGCACCATGCTGCCCAGGTTGCCGGCGATGGTCTGTGTGTCGAGCACTCGGATATCGGCCTTGGGAAAATCTTGCGCAGCGACCTCTGCCGAGCGGACGGTACCGCTGGCCTTGGAAGTAGGCGCGAGCACGATGACCGTCTCGCCCTTTTGGGCCGCTTCTTTGAAGATGGGATTATCAGTACTTCACGAAAAGGTCTCGTAGTGGCGACTTTAGTCGCTTTTTCCGCTGAACGACTGAAGTCGTCACTACAATAGCCTTTCGTGAAGTACTGACTATATCATGTACAGCCCTCTTGCCCACAACAACACCTTGTGCTCCTTCGTGCGTGGAAACAGAGACACTCGGTGAGGCTCTCTAGATTATTGTAGGAACTGGGAAATAAATTGCCTCATGAAGAACTCCAAGTGTTCTCTAACAACCGCATACACTTTTCACATATCTTTGCTTCTAAAGGATTCTTATGACCACATCTCGGGCACTTTACCATTAATTCTGATTCTAGCGAGGAGGGGGGGATGCTTGAAGTGTTAATAGTTGCACCTTGAGCGTTTTGTTTTGCAAGCGATTTCCCATCCATGACCACTTCACGATTTTCTGTTAGAGTATCACCTAACAGGGGAGAGGGGAGGGTTATGCTAGATGAGGGTTTCTGTATGGGTACGCTGTAGAAGACAACAGACTCTTCCGGTATGTTCACTGGGAGGTTTGGACTAGATAATGGTTTCCGTTTTGGTACGAATACGTGAGAGCCCGAGAAATTTGTGTTGTTAATTATCGCCCATTCTAAATCTGCTCCTGCTAGATCTGCATTGGTTATCTGAGCCCCATAAAGATTCGCCCCCCTAAGATTTGCATTTCTGAGTATTGCGCCATTCATGTTAGCCATGTGCAGGTTCGCTCCGAATAAAATTGCTCCAGATAAGTTTGCATTCTTTAGGTTTGCTCCGTCTAAATTTGCTCGCTGAAGACTGGCGTTTTGTAGATTGGATCTTTCAAGATTAGCCCATTGTAAGTTAGCGAATCTAAGATTTACGTTCCGAAGATTAGCATACGTTATTTTTGCTTTGTAAAGAATTACACCTTCGAGTTGCTCGTCGCAAAGGTCGGCACCATCCAACTTTGAAAAAGACCTTATTCTATATCCGTTGACAATAATAGGATTGCTCTCTTCAAAAAGCCATTTAATTCTTTTCCAAACTGATTTATTCTGTTTTGACTGTTCCGAAGGAGTGCCATATTTCTCTTGGGTAGTTCTTTCTAATAATTTTTGTCTGTCTTTTATCCAAGCTATGTTTACATCCAATATCTTATCGTGTATTTCTGAAGCAACAGCAGGGTGAAGCGTGGCCCATACAGAACCAAATTCGGCCTCACTCATATCCAACACAGAATCTCCAGCAGCATCAATTTTGAATTTGAATAAAGGATGATTATCTGAGTTCATCAGGTTGCAATCAACCAGTGTGAGAAATGCCTCAATTTGCCTAAGGTCACATCCCTTGGAGATTTTGTTATCTCGTTCGGCTAAGGATATTTGACTAATGGATGCATATGCAGAATTGCCATTATAAGAATAAATCCCTTCTGAAGATATTATCCTGTGGTGGTAGTAGCGCTTCATTTTTGCCTCCATCTACCAGAATCTGACCGTCAGAACCAAAGTAGTGACCGTCACATTTGCCAATCCAACCGTCAGATTCGAAAATCAGACGATCAGATCCGGAATGCATGTGTTTGGCGGCGAGGCGGACGCGTTGTTGGCTGAGATGCCCCCGCCCCCTGTGACAAGGCGATTATACTGCTACAGCTTACGCGCGTAAATCCTGTGCATCTTGTAAAAATCAATCCCGAAATTCTCCAACTCGCGCTGCATTCTGTCATTTTCCAAGCTGATCTGCACCACCTCGGCGTGACGGGTGCGCGGGTTCTCGGTCACACTCTTATGCATCTCGCTGTATAGGATGGCTGTCCCGCCCAGGCCGCGATATTCCTCGATCATCCCCGCGCCGTTGATGTTGATCCAGTCGGTGGTGCGCAGTTCGCGCAGGAGGGTCAGCCAGCCAAAAGGAAATAAACGGCCTCTCGTCTTTTGCAGCGCAGCCGAAAGGTCCGGATACGCCAGCAGGAAGCCGACCGGCTGATCGCCTTTCATCACGATCTTGATCAGGCTGGGGTCGGCAAACCAGAGCATCTGTTTTGCCAGCGCGTTTGCTTCCTCGTCGGTGATGGGCGTGCCGCCGCTAGTGCCTGCCAGCGCCCTGTTGTACAATTTTTTTAAGTGTTTCAGCGCCCCTCGCAGCTCGCGGCGCGTGCGGAAATGTGAAATGCGCAATCCACGTCGAGCCTGGATTCGCCGCGAGAGTTCGTGGATGCGTTCGGGGAAGCGGGTGTCCGCGTTCATGTAGCCGGAGATGTTTTCGCCGGCTATCTCGAAGCCGATTGTTTCGATCAGTTCGGAATAATAAGGTGGATTGTACGGTAGGCCGAAGGCCGGGCGGTGCTCAAAGCCTTTGACCAGCAGCCCGAAGCCGTCCAGCGCGGTGAAGCCTTTCGGACCGAACATCTTGTCCAGGCCGCGACTTTTGGCCCACTCGAAAGCCGAGGTGAAGAGTTCGCGCGCCGCCTGGAGGTTATTTTCGCACTCGAAGAGGTAAAAAAAAGCCGTCTTTTCGTGGTTGAATTCGTTGTACAGGCGGTTATCCAGCACGGCCAAGCGGCCGATGGCTCGCCCACCTTCGTAAGCGAGGAAGAAGGCAGTGGCAGAGTGCCGGTAAAACGGATAGCGGCGCGGGTTCAGGCGAGCGCGTTCGTCCATCGCCAGGGGCGGTACCCACTGCGGCCTGTCGCGGTAGATGCGGAAGGGCAAGGCAAGGAAGTCCCACACTTGCCTTCGGTTGGCGAGGTCAACCCGGATAATGTTCATAACAAATAGTTTCCCCTCCCCTTTTTTAGGAGAGGGGCCAGGGGTGAGGCTTACGCTGCCTGCCTTGCCTTTTCCTGTTTGGCGCGTGCAGCCATCTGATCGCGCAATGTTTGGATATCTTTATCAACGAAGAACAGCGCGCCCAGGTACAGGAAGAAACACAAGACCCAAGTAGAGACGCAGATGGTCAGGATCGCATTCTGCTTGGTGGTGGCGAGGGCCACCGCGCCGGCAATGACCGGTGCCACCGCCGCGCCGCTGTTCTCGATGAAGTATTCCACCGCCTGGGCCGTCGAGCGTACCTCAGGCGCGGTGATGTCGAAAATGGTAGAGAGGACATTTGGAGAGGAAAATGGCATGAAGATCGCCGTCAAAGCCATGAAGACGAAAAAGGTGGTGCGATCTTGAACCGGCGTCAGCAGGGCCAGCAGCAGAAAGATGGCACCCAGGATGACCCCGGCACTGGAAACAATGATGCGGCCTTTTTTGGTGCGCTTGAACAGCCAGTCGCCCAGCGCGCCGCCGACGAAGTAACCTGCCGAGAGGATAATGATCACTGGTGCCATGACGAAGAGCACGGAGTTGTTATCATAACCGCGCTCGGTCAACAGATAGCCAATGAAGAAATAGGTGATCACGTTCCAGGGAAAGACGCCCGCGAACCCCTGCAGGAAGACGAACCACATGGTTCTCTTTTTGATGACATCCTTCATCGCGCTCCAGTTGAAGCGAAACTGGCCGATCTGATCCATGCCCTCGAACTCCGGCTCAGCCTTGCCGCGCGGCATGTCCTTGATTCCGAAGAAGATGACAGCCGCCATGACAATGCCCAGCGAGCCAGTGATGAGGAAAATGGAGCGCCAGCCATCCAGGCCGAAGAACTTCCCTTCCAGGAGGGGGGCGACCATCAACGCCAACACCATGCCCACCAGGTAGCCGAGTGGCCCTGGCACTTGCAGGATGCCGTAGACTTTGCCGCGTACCTTTGGCCCAAAGTAGTCCGCTACCAGGCTGTAGAGGCCCGGGTAGGATGAGTCGTCAATGCCGGTGGAGGCGCGCGTAGCCAGGAACTGCGGATACGTCCGCACCAACGAGCTCAACCAAGTGGTCGCGCCCCAGATGAGCGAGGCCAGTGCCAGCAGCTTGGCGCGCGCGTAACGGTCGTAGAGATAACCCCAGATGGGATAGAGAATGGTGCCAACAATCAGCGCCCCGGAGTTGATCAACCCCCACTGTAAGTCGTTAAGGTTGAAAGTTTTGCTGATGGGGATTTGCAAAGAGCCGATTAGCAGCTTATCGGTCTGGTGCAGGAAAATGAAGAGGAAAAACACGATTACAACGAACACAGGATAGAAGTTGCGCTTTTTCTTCATTTTTTTTAGGTCCTCGTTTCTGGGAGATGTGGTGCTCATGGAAAGTGTACAACAGAAAAAGGAGCAAGTCAAACACTTTTTGGTAATAAAGACAGCCTCCCTTTCCAGGGAGGCTGCCCGTGATCTTCACGTAGGGGGTTACTTGTCGAGGAACGTGAAGATAGCCGCCAAGATGCCGAAGATGCCTTCCAAGTAATTCATGAACGGGAAGGCAACGCCGAAGGCGGCCAGCCCTGCAAGTAGGAAAAACAGGGCGACGAACCAGGTACCGATTTTCTTGGGCATTCTTGTTCCTCCATTGGACAATTGGTTGGATAAGGCTCAGGAAGACCCGGGTTTCTTCCGCCTGCCTTTGATAGAGTAAACCCTACTTCGGGTGGGTGGTTACGCCTCGTTCTGAGAGCCATGTGGTAGAATCTTTCTGTTGCCCCTCCAGCCTGCCGTAGATTGGCGGAAGGCTTTTTTGTCCCAACTATAGTACTACCGCACAATTTGCACGATGCGCGCAAATTGTAGGTCGGACTGCCACCGTTCGCCTGCACTTGCGCAGGTGCAAGCGTGCCGCGAACACCGGCGGCACGCCGGTGCGAGACGGCAGTCCGACCTACTTCGATTGCGGCTGAAACCCCCGTTATGACAGTCGCTTCTCAATTCGCCGAATTCACGCTCTCCCGACAACACCACTCGGACCGGCGCAGCCCGCTGCGCTGGGTGGTCTCGCACACCCTGCGCTACTGGTGGCTGGTGGTCATCATGTCGGTGGGCGCCGTCGGTAATGCGGCGCTGGCCGCCTACGTGCCGGTGCTGACCGGCGACGCCTTCAACGCCATGCTGAAGACACCGCCGGATACGAAAGTCCTGCTCCCGCTGGCGCTCATCATGGGCGGCTCGCAGATCATCCGCGCCATCTTGCAACTGGGGCGCAACTTCGGTGCGGAATTGATGGCGCAGAAGATCGAGCGCGACGTGCGCGACGAGCTGTATGTCTCCCTGCTTGGCAAAAGCATGACCTTTCACAGCCTCCAGCCGGTGGGCGATACGATGGCACGCGCCACCAACGATGTACGCGAGGTGAACTTTATGTTCAGCCCCGGCCTGAACCTGGTGGTCGGCTCGCTCATCTTCCTGGTCATGCCATTCTTCTTCGCGCCACAATATCACCCCTCGCTGATCCTGACGCCGGCCTTGTTCACTATCGCCTACCTCATCGCCTTGCGATCCTATCTGCGCACCCTTGGTCCCATCACCGAGCATGTGCGCACCTCCTTCGGAACGATGAACACACACATCTCCGAGGCTCTGGACGGCATCGAGACGATGAAAGGCGCTGCACAAGAGGAAGCCGAAGTCAGGCGCTTCGAAGCCAACGCCCGCACGCTGCGGAACGCCAACGTCCGCCAGGGAGACGTCGAGGCGCGCTTCCTGCCCTACCTATTCTTTGGCACCTCCCTGGCCGTCGGGCTGCTCCATGCCATGCTCCTATTCCGGCAAGGCATCTTGAACATCGGCGATGTGGTGGCTTATTTCGGCTTGCTGCTGATGCTCGACTTTCCCACCTGGACCTCCATCTGGGCCTACTCGCAGATCTCCTCTGGCCTGGCCGGGGCGCGCCGCATCCTGGAACTAATGAATCGAGAGAACAACCTCGACCAAAATGTGGCGGGGTACAGCGGTGCGATGAGAGGCGAGGTCGAGTTTAGAAACGTGAGTTTTGCTTATCCTCTCACCCCATCCCCCTGCACCCCCTTCTCCTCTCCCGAAATCGGGAGAGGAGAAGGGGGACGGGGGGTAGAGGTGAGGGCCGAGGGCGAACTGGTGCTGCAAAACATCTCCTTCAAAGTCCTCCCCGGCCAGACCGTCGCCATCGTCGGGCAGACGGGTTCGGGCAAGACTTCGCTGGTCAAGCTGGTCAACCGCACCTACGACGCAACCTCCGGCCAGGTGCTGGTGGACGG
>CAYZIQ010000069.1:14527-16155 GCA_964478375.1 uncultured Chloroflexus sp.
AAGAACGCTACTCGACCATCGGCGGCTCGCAACGACACATGTGAGTTGAATATGGGATTTTACGAAAGCCTCAACGAAGAAAAGTACGACCGCCAGTACAAAGACAAAGACCTGGTCCGGCGGATCGTCGCCCTCTTCGCGCCGCAGCGGGGCAAGATGACCGTCATTATGGCGCTGACCGTGCTGATGTCGGTCATCGCCGCCGCACAGCCGGTCGTTGTCAGCCGGGCGTTGGATTACGTCAAAGGCAATATCACGATAACCACCATTGCCCTCATCACCATCGCCGTATTCCTCATCGGCGCGGTGGACTGGGGCATCAACTGGATACGGCGCAGTCTCACCGTGCGGGCAGTCGGCGACGTGGTGCTCGACCTGCGCACGCGTGCCTTCCGCGCCGCCGCCGGGCACGACCTCTCATTCTACGACCAGTTCTCCTCCGGGCGCATTGTCTCGCGCATCAACTCGGATACCAACGACCTGGCCAACCTGGTGGTCATCGTCACCGACGTGGGCGCGCAGATTTTCCAGGCAATCGTGCTCGGCGTAGTCATCGTCCACACCGAGTGGCACCTGGCTCTGCTGCTCTTTGCATCCATTCCATTGGTGCTATTCTCCGCTCTGGGCTTCCGCAGCCTGGCGCGGCGCGTTACCAAACGCGGCATGCAGGCCATGGCGGATGTCAACGCCGCCATCAAGGAGACCGTTGCCGGTATCGCCATCGCCAAGAACTTCCGCCAGGAGGGGAGCATCTTCGGTGTGTTCGATGCTGCTAACCAGACCTCGTACCGGGTCAACGTGACGCGCGGCCTGGTGCTGACCCTCATCTGGCCAACCCTCAACGCCCTGAGTGGCATCTTCACCGCTGTGCTGGTTTACGCTGGCGGCATGTCCGCCGCGCAGGGCGGGGTGACGGTCGGCGCGTGGTACCTGTTCATCCTCAGCCTGAGCCGCTTCTTCGACCCGGTCATGAACCTCTCCGCTTTCTGGTCGAATATCCAGGCAGGACTCTCGGCCTCCGAGCGCGTCTTTGCTTTGATGGACGCCGAGCCGAACGTGATCCAGACCGAGGTGCGTGACGTGCCGCCCCTGCGCGGGGAGATCCGCTTCGAGGCCGTCTCGTTCCATTATGCGGATAACGAGCCTGTCCTGGCCGACTTCAGCCTGACCATCCACCCCCGCGAGAACTTGGCTATCGTCGGACATACCGGCGCGGGCAAGTCCTCGCTGGCAAAACTGATCGCCCGCTTCTACGAATTCCAGTCCGGGCGGCTGCTGATTGACGACCGCGACATCCGCACTTTCGACCTGCAGCAGTACCGGCGGCAGTTGGGCATCGTCTCGCAAATCCCGTTCCTGTTCTCTGGCACGGTGGCCGAAAATATCAAGTATGCCGCGCCGCACGTCAGCGAGGCTGAAATCCTGACGATGGCGCGGCGCATCGGCGACGGTGAATGGCTGGAGACCCTGCCCGATGGCCTGCAGACAGTCGTCGGCGAGCGCGGCGCGATGCTCTCGATGGGACAGCGCCAACTGGTGGCCTTGCTGCGCGTGCTGGTTCAGCATCCCGCCATCTTCATCCTGGACGAGGCCACCGCCAGCATTGACCCGTTCACCGAGTGGCAGAT
>CAYZIQ010000070.1:0-2321 GCA_964478375.1 uncultured Chloroflexus sp.
TTTTGATTATGGTTCGGCGATTTCGCCGGTATGACATGAACAGCCGTTGTAATAAGCCGTATCGTTGTGGTAAGCAACGTAAACCACCGTCCCCGGTGCAATGGACAGGTTGCAGTTTTTCAGAAAGGTGGGGGATTCTTCCCAGGGATAGACCCGCACGTTGCAGGTAACGTACACGGTCCCGCTCCAGGTATCGTTACACAGCGGACCCTCGACGATTTTATCTACCGTGATGGTTCTGCCTCCGATTTCCACGCTGGCAGGAGCGGGGCCGGGCGCGGGCGTTGGCAGCGCATCGGGCGGTACTGTCAGATAGCGGGGTGTGCCGGTCCCCGTTGGGCAGACTGGGGTCTGTGTGCCACATGCTGACAGGAACAACATTGCCATGACCATTGGGATGAAAAAAGATTTTTTCATAGTCTACTCTGTGAAGGTGAATTTGCGCCCGAGCGCGAATAGATTGCCGTCACGCCGATGATGAGGGCGAAGGCAGTCGCGATCTTGTTCAGGATGGACTTCGTTTTCATGGTTCAGTTCTCCCGTTGCCCGTTTGCTGCCTGGGCAGAAGCCAGTTTCTTCTTTCGCTGGCCTTTGACGATGTAGGGCAGCAGGAATAAGTAAGCTCCGCTGATTGCCATGACGAGCATCAAAATGGACGGGATTTTATCCAGTTTTTCCCACGCGGCTATCATTTTGGGATTGCCAACCAGTTTGATGACCACCGGCTGACGGGATTGCCAGCGCGGTCGGCACTGCGATCCAGCGGTGAAATTTGCGCAACCATTTACTCAAGAGTTTTGTCATTGCTTTTCCAATGTGTGAAATTTGTCATTAGTTTACTGGTTTTCGTTTTTAGTGGATATGACTTTTATCGAAATTGACTTGCCAGGTTGACCCAATAAAAGAATATAATGAAATGAAGTGCTCGCCTGAGAAAACCACAGACAGGAGCAGTCATGGTTCTAAAACCAATGGAAGCCTTATCGTCCGTGCCGCTTTTTGCGGAATTGGATGACAATGTACTGGATGTGGTCAAGCATGCGGCCACCTTGCAGCATCATGCAGCTGGGAGGACAGTTTTCTTGCAAGGGGATCCATGCGTCGGCTTGTACATTGTCCAGAAAGGCTGGCTGAAGGGGGTCATTACCTCGCCTGCGGGCCGGGAACAAATCATTTGCCTGCTGGGGCCGGGGGACGTTTTCAACGAAATCGGCCTGCTAACTGACGGCAAAAACCGCGTGACCGTCCAGGCGCTTGAGGAGTCGGCCCTGTGGGTCATCGAGCGGGAAACGATGCTGCGGCTGATGGATGAGTATCCACGCCTGTGCCGGGCCATCACCCGCAACCTGGCAGAGCGCGTCCTCCACCTCATGAAATTGATCGAAGACCTCTCCCTGCGGACGGTGAAAAGCCGCATGGCGCGCATCTTGCTGGAGAATGCCGTGGAAGGCGTGATCAACCGTCAACGCTGGATGACCCAGACCGAAATGGCGGCGCGCTTGGGTACAGTCTTGGACGTGGCGAACCGGACCCTGAACAGCCTGGAGGATGAGGGTCCGATCTCCGTCAAGCGGTACGAGATCCGCATCCTGCAGCGGAAAAGGCTCGAAGAACTGGCGGTGTGGGAGGAGTAGGGAAAACTTCTATCAAAATTCGACAAAAGTCGTATTTTTGGTGACGGTTTATGGTGTATTTTATTAACACCTTGAACCGTTTTTCACAATAGGAGGAACGATGGATAAACAAGTCTACCTGAACCGGTTGGCGAAGTGCGGGGAGCACATGGGCCATCTGGGCATTGACGTGCTCCTGCTGACCAAGCCAGCCAACATGTTCTACCTGACTGGCGACGGACGCCTGTGCGCTTATGCCATGATCACCAAAGATGGCAAAGTGGCGCTCGGCGTGCCGGCCACAGATATTGAGGATGTGAAGCAGTTGGCTCATTTCGATCACATCGTCGGCTTCGAGGATGAGGTCGGCATGATCCACTCCATCGCGCACTACTTCGAGCATTTTGGCATCCGCGAAGGGGCGGTCGGCCTCGAATACACCTTCCTGACCCAGTCCATGATGGGCATGATGACTCATCCGCACGCCAAGTCGGAAAAGGTCGTGCCGAAGGACTGCACGCACATCCTTTCGGAATTGCGCATGGTCAAGGAGCCTGAGGAGATCGAGCGCATCCGTGCCGCGGCCAAGGTGGCGGATATTGGCATAGCGGCGGCGGTCAAGGCCGTCAAGCCGGGCGTGACCGAGAGCCAAGTCGCGGCAGCCGCCGAATTCGCCATGCGCGAGGCCGGGGCGGAGGAATTCTGGCG
>CAYZIQ010000070.1:2421-9230 GCA_964478375.1 uncultured Chloroflexus sp.
ACCGTCTGCGCCGGCAAGCCCACCGCCGAACAGCAGGCTGCCTACGACCTGTACCTCAAGGCGCAGCAAAGCACCATCGGCATGGTCAAGGCGGGTGTGGGGATGGTCGAACTGGAGGAGCATATCCACCAGGTGCTCAAAGACGGCGGACACGGCGACCACATCTTCGGGCCGCCCATCCATGGCGTCGGGATCGAGTTCGAGGAAGCGCCGCTGCCGCCCGGTCACGCCTTCTTCCACGGCGAGAAAGCCCCGCCGCCTTTGCCTGAAAATGTGGTCATTTCCGTTGGCAACTGCGGGCTGTACGCGGGTCCGTGGGGTGTGCGCGTCGAGGATACCAACTGGGTCAAGCCGGATGGGTACGAGACACTGACTGCGTATCCGCGTTTACTTACAGCCAAATGATGATTGGGGCCTGCAAAGCGTTGGACGTACGCCTCGCAGGCCCTTTCCTTCGGAGGTCGGCCATGAAGGAGCCAGAAGACGTACGCGGTCTAAAAATTGCCTTGAGCGCATATTTTCTGGTCTTTGCCATCAAGCTGGCCGCCTACTTCATGAGCGGCGTGATGGCCCTGCTGGCCGAAGCACTGCACACCTTGAGCGATATTTTCGTTACGGGCTTTCTCCTGTTTGCCGCTTATTACTCACGCAAGGCAGCCGACCAGGAGCACATGTTCGGCTATGGCCGGGCGCAGAACATTGCCGCGCTGGTGGCCGCCACCCTGTTCATTTCGTTCACCAGTTACAAACTCTACGAAGAGTCTATTCCTCGTCTTTTTACTTTCCATGAGGCCGAATACCAAAACCTTTGGCTGGCGATCGGGGTAATCGTGGTTTCGATAATCATCGCCGCCGTGCCGCTAATCCAACTGTACCTGCAAAAGACGCGCGGCGCGGCTGCCAAGGCGCAATTCCTTGAGTCAATCAACGACGAACTCGGCCTGCTGGCCGCGCTCATCGGTACGCTGTTCATCCTGTGGGGCAAGCCCATCGCCGATCCCATCGCCTCCATCGTGGTCGCCACGATCATCGCCTACAACGGCATCAAACTGTTCCGTGAGAATTGGAGTCTGCTGCTGGGGCGCTCGCCGGGGAGCGAATATCTCGAACGGATCAAAGCGACCGCCCTGTCTGTGCCGGGCGTGCTCGGAGTCCATGACCTGCGGGCAGAGTATATCGGGCCGGATGTGGTCCATGTCGGGATGCACGTCGAGGTCGCGCGCGGCACGCCGGTCGAGGAGGCGGATCGGATTGCCGAGGAGGTGCAGAAACGCATCCACGAAGGAGAAGAGCCGGGTTATTGCGTCATTCATGTGGACCCAGCACCCCAAGAGCGAAGATATGGCTGATAAACTAGCGCTCCTGGCCTGCGGCATCTTTTTCCTGATCGGTTTACTGACGGGGGTGTGGAAGTATCTTTCTATCCTGAAAAGCCCGAGCGCCGAGGCACCGAGGTATGTCGCGATTGCCCATCGTACCTCTCTGATGTATGCCTTTGCAGCGTTGATCCTAATGAAATTCGCGGAGTTCAGCGCCTACTCTGAAACGGTGAACTTGATCGCGGTTGCCATCGCCATTTACATCCTGCATGGAGTCATCGGAGACACCGACAATCAGTTCCGGAGGCCGTACCGGATTGGGAGGTTTCGCATTTCTCCATCTGTTTTTCACTCGATGAACTGGCTTCTCATTGTCGGCGAAATCGGAGGCTTTCTCGTGTTGTTCATCGGCGCTTGCCAGACGGTAATCAGAGACTTGAAGTGACCCTAGTGCTATTGCAGACAATGTGGACTTGGAAGCGCCTCTGTTCGGTCATTTTACAAGTACAGGGGAGAAATCCATCGAGCGTTTGCTGACCCTGGGCGAAATGGCGGCCCGAATCGGTACCACCCGTGAAATGGTCTGCCGCGTTCTCTATCGTTTTGCGGATAAAAATTTGATAAACGTTGCCCGTGCTGAGTTTGTCTGACCGATGAGGCTGGGCTGGCACGCATTGCTGAAAGACATTGATTCTCCCCCGGGAAGTTGATGGTGTAATAAAAAATGGAACAGCCCATTGCCGTGCCGGGCTGTCCTATAAACTACATTCTGCGGCCCCGACGGGATTCGAACCCGCGATCTCGGCCTTGACAGGGCCGCATGTTAGCCGCTACACCACGGGACCGTTTGCGGGCTGAATATACCACACGGCTATGGGAGCGTCAAGGCGCACCCGCGCCATACAGCGCCGGGTCGGTCGGCGTCCTGCCAGATGGGTCATAGACGTAAACCCAGTCGCCTTCTATCGTCCAGTCATACAACCATTTGGCATCACCGATGGACATGTTCACGCAGCCATGCGATTGAGGATATCCGAGCAAGCGGGGCCAATAGGCGCCATGCAGGGCGCGTGACTGATCATAGTACATTGTCCAGGGCACATCTTCGAGGTAATAATAATCTGACTTATCGGCTTCGAAAGAGCCGCTCATTGTCGTGGAATCCAGTTTATTATAGATTTGGAATAAGCCTGGGCGTGTCCAGAATGGTTCGACCCCGCTGGCGATCAGCGTGGCGAAGACCAGTTGATCGTTGTCATAGGCGGCCAAAGTTTGCTCGTAAAGATTGATGTCAATCCAGCGTCCTCCCGTGACCCCTGCTGGGGATTCGTGCTGAGGGTCGACGCGCGCCACCAAGCGCGCCTCCAGCCATTCGTCCGGCCCGATCAGATCCCATTCCACGTTGTCCACCATTTTTGTTGAATAAACCTGGACGATATTGAAGCGGTAAAATTTGTGGCCGGTGTAAGGGCTATTGAAGCCGGGAGCGATCCTGCTTTGCCCTTCTTCCCGGACCCACCCAAAGGAGTTGCGCGGCGTAGAACTGAAGAGCAATCCCTGGAAAGGATAGGGGAGGGCCGCGCGTGCTCCCTCGCCCGGGATCCATTCGCCCGAGCGCAGCAAATAAAAGACGCCTTTGTCATTCTCGACCCGATCCTGGTAGGAGACGTAGATGAGCCTGCCGGCCTGTATCGCCCGGCCAGTGGCCTGGTTTGTTATCGCCGCATCCAGTGATGGGAAGAGCGGCAAGCCGTTTTCTGTTACTCTGAAGTATGAATAGGGGAGGGCATTCAGCGTTGGGTCGGGGGCATACGCTGGCAGCGGCTGAATCGGGTAAGGGATACCCTGGGCGGCCATATCGGTCAGAAATTGCGCCGGGCCGAGTGGGAGACAGTCATCCTGGAAGGCTGGGTATACGGAAGGGGGGCAGAGAACAGCTCCACTATCCGGCTCTTGAGGGGACGGGTTATCTCCCCGCGCCGCGTCCACCGCGCGGCCGGGCCAGAGCATTGTCAGGAGCAGGAGGTTCAGAGAAACAAACAGAAGGCGTCGCATAATCACCGGTGCGGATATGAGTCAGGTTGGCATTATAGCATGTAAATCTTCGGGGCTTGGTGGGAAAAGAAAGAGGGCTGCAGCTTGACACATTATTCGCCATATGCTAAATTATCAACGATCTTTTGGGAACATCTTTGTTCTGCGAGGAGGCGGCCTTGACAAAGAATCGCACCCAGTTGATGGTGGATCGTTTGCGCGAGCTTCAGGCTTCATCGCCAGATATCGAGGCTTCGGCGGTGGTCAGTGTGGACGGTCTCAGCATTGCTTCAGCCTTACCGCAGGGAGTAGAAGAAGACCGCGTGTCGGCTATGTCTGCGGCGATGCTCTCGTTAGGTGAACGGATTGCCACTGAATTAGGTCGCGGCACGCTTGAGCAAGTTTACATCAAGGGATTAACTGGCTATGTTGTGCTGATGTCTGTAGGTCGGGATGCGGTGCTTACTGCCTTGGCACGTGAGCAGGCCAAGCTCGGCCTGATTTTCCTGGATATGCGTCGGGCGGCTGAAGATCTGGTGAAGCTCATCTAAACTTGGAATGTTATAGAGCATACTCATGCAAGTGGCTGGTTCTACCCAGACAGGTTTGCGCGTATTGCCCTCCCGTCATAGGAAAAAGTCATGGGCAAGAATGGACTGAATACAATCCTTAATTTGGCTGGCCTGAGCCGATCGCCTGAAAAGAAATCGTAGGAGTATTATTTGCGCATTACAGTTATCATCCCAACATATAACGAAGCGGAGAACCTGCCCAAGCTGGTCTCCGCTTTATTCGCGCTTCCGTTGGATTTGGCCTTACTGGTGGTGGACGACAACAGCCCGGACGGCACTGGTCGGCTCGCTGATGAACTGGCCATGCAACACCTCGAGCGGATACGAGTCGTCCATCGCGCCGGAAAACTGGGCCTGCGTTCCGCCTACCTGACCGGCTTCGAGGCTGCCTTGGAAGGCGGCGCCCAGTCTGTTGCCCAAATGGATGCGGATTTCTCCCACGCCCCGGCCTCGCTGGTGGCGATGGCGGCCCGTCTCGAGACCTGTGACGTGGTGCTAGGTTCCCGCTACGTTCCCAGAGGGCGGGTTGACGAGCGCTGGCCGCTGTGGCGAAAGGGCCTCTCCGCCTGGGGAAATTTCTATGCCCGCACGATTCTCAGCTTGCCATTACGAGACGTGACCACTGGCTACCGTCTCTGGCGGCGTGAGACGTTGCTGGGCATGCCGCTGGAACGCATCCAGGGGAGCGGCTACGTGTTTTTGGTCGAGATGGTCTTTCTGGCTCACTGCCTGGAATACAAGATCGGTGAGGTGCCGATCTATTTCGCCGACCGCCGCTGGGGGAAATCCAAGATGTCCTTCAAGATACAGTTGGAAGCTGCCTTTCGGGTTTGGGCGATGTTGTGGAATTATCGCGACTTGCGCCATAAGGGGGCGACCGCGCGCGTGTGATAGCTACCCGTTGAATTTTTCAGCTAATATTCCCCATTCAGTTAAACTCAGCGTCTCCGCCCGCCGCATGGGATCAATTCTGGCTGCCAGCAGGAGCTGCTCAGCTTTTTCACGTGGCATAATCGAGGAAAGGGAATTGCGCAGCGTCTTCCGTTTCTGGCTGAAGCCGGCCTTGGCCAGCCAGAAAAACCTATCCAGCAGAGGGTAAGGGATGAGGGGTTCTGGATAAATATTGATCGAGACCACCGCCGAGTTGACGCTCGGTGTGGGGTAAAAGGCTGCGGCGGGGATGTGCGCTGCGATCTCCGCCTGACCGTAGACCTGTACACTGAGCGCCAGCAGACTCATCTTCCCTGGCTCAGCGCAAATGCGTTCGGCGACTTCCTCTTGTACGGTCAGCACTAAGCGGCGCGGGCGCGGTGACTCGGCCAGCAAATGTCGCAGCAAGGCCGAGGTAATGTAATAGGGGATGTTGGCAACCACCAGGTAATCCGGCGCGGCGATCAGGTCGGCAGGATGCAGCTTCAGGATGTCAGCTTGGATCAAGCGGACGTTCGGATAAGGTGCGAGTACAGCCTGGAGGGCGGGAAACAGGCTCTCGTCCAGCTCGACCGCCGCCACCTGACGAGCAGTCCGCGCCAGGTGACGGGTCAGCCCGCCCAGCCCGGGGCCGATCTCCAATACCGTGTCCTGTTCCCGAATATTGGCAATCTCGACGATCTTCCGCAAGGCTTGCTCATCTTGCAGGAAGTTCTGTCCCAGTTTCTTGCTTGGGCGTAGGCCGTACCGGCGCAGCAGGGTAGGGATGTCGAGGGCTGGCAGCGGGGCGTCGCTCATCGGTAGGGGAGGATATACAAGATATTGGCCGGCACGGGGACGAGGAAATAGACCGTGTTCCAACCTTCCATGGGCTGGTAGTCCTCGTCGCTCCAGCCCAGGTCAACCCAGTAACGGTCGGAGAAGCCGCCGCCGATGTCCTCGATGGTGGCGTAACCATAGCCGGGGATATAGATGGGCTGCCCAACCATGTACGCGTACCAGCGGCTGACCACGGCCACCACGCCTTTTTGCACCAGCTTGCCGCTGGCGGTGCCATAGTAGCAGCGGTCGGCAGCCGAGCGGCACGGCGAGTAGGAGGTGGTGTAGACGTGCACGGCGCGCCAGTATTGGATGGTGATCCCATCCACGGTGGCGGTGTGGATAACCACCTTTGTCCCGTAACCGGTGATTTGGTCGCGCGGCGGCCGGATGATGCTCTCGCTTTCTTCCTGCCGCGCCACTTCCTGTCCGTCCTCGTAGCGAATGCGCACCCTCGCCATCGCCAGACCTGTTTCGCCGGCCTGAACGATACCCTGCTGGTCGAGTTCCAGGTCAGCAGATGCCTCAAAGCTAGAGTTGAAAGGAATGGATTTCTGGCTGAGGCTGACAGTCTCGACGACGCGCACGATGCGGATTCGCCCATCCTTGGGCAGTGGAGCGTTCTCGGACGGGAGGCTGGTATCCAGCCCCTCGAGCGGAATCCCGGCCTCGGCCAGTGCCTGCCCCACCGTGGCCGCGGCCGAGCGGATGGCCAGCGTCCGCCCTTCCACACTGACGGTGATCTCACGCGAGGGTGAATAGGTTACAGTCAGTGGACTAGTGATAGGCGTCTCGGCGGGCGGATCGAGCAAATCGGCGGCGTAGAGGGAAATGCCCACCTCGGCCAGCGCCTGGCCGACGGTGAATGCGGAGGTTTGGATGGTTTGCTGTCCGTCAGGTTTGGCGAGCGTCAGCGTCACGGCGCGGCGGACTTGCAGAGTGTAGGATTGAGCTTCGGGCAGGGGCTGGTCGAGCGGGATGGGCGCGCCGAGGTAGAGGAGGCGGTCAGCGGGCGAAAGGGTGATATTGGCCTCGGCCAGCAGCTTGGATGGGAGGCGTTCGGCGGTGGCAAGCGTGTAAATCTGCTCATCATCAACGATTTGAATGGCAGTCTGGGAGGCTTTCGGTTGGCAGG
>CAYZIQ010000070.1:9330-15570 GCA_964478375.1 uncultured Chloroflexus sp.
ATCTCCAGCCGCAGCAACCCGCTCGTCAAGCAGGCGCGCGCCTTGCGCCAGAAGAAGGGGCGCGAGGAAACCGGGCTGTTCCTCGTGGAGGGCATCCACCATGTTGGCGAGGCTGTCGAGGCAGGCTGGGAGATCGAGATGCTCGTCTACGCCCCGGAGTTGCTGACCAGCGACTTTGGCCTCCGCCTCGTGGATGGACAATCCCGCCGCGGTGTCCGTTGCGCTGCCTTGACATCCGATCTTTTCACTGATCTTGCGGGCAAAGACAACCCGCAGGGACTTCTCACTATCGTCTGCCAGAGGCACTTGACACTGGAAAACGTGACACGGGAGAACTTTCATTTTTGTGCGGCGGTCGTCTCCCCGCAAGATCCCGGCAACGTGGGAACCACCCTGCGCGCGCTGGATGCGGTCGGAGCGGATGGATTGTTCTTATTGGATGGCGGTGTGGAGCTGTATCACCCGTCCGTGGTGCGGGCCAGCATGGGGACGCTGTTCTGGAAGCCGGTGGTAGAGACCTCGTTCGATGCGTTCGTCCAGTGGGTGAAGAAAAATGGCTTTCGGTTGATCGGCTCCTCGGCTCACGCTGCAACCGATTATCGCAGCGTGCAGCCAGTCAACGCGCCGACGGTATTGCTTCTCGGCAGCGAGCAGAAAGGACTGACGGAAGCGCAAGCCGCAGCCTGTGACGAGGTCGTATCCCTGCCGATGCGCGGACGGGTCAGCTCGTTGAACCTGGCGGTTGCGGTGGGGATTTTGTTATACGCGCTGATGGGAGAAAAATAAAGTTGGGGCGTTCCACAGAACGCCCCAATGGGTTTAACGGCGGACCGGTTCGAGGTCCGAGAGGCAGCGGGCAGCAGTCAAACTGTTGCCCGTTTGGTTTTCATATTTCGTCTTCGTCTTCATTCAGCCAAAGGTCTTCTTCGTCCTCGAGTTCGTCTTCTTCCCATTCCTCCAGTTCTTCTTCTTCCCAATCCTCGTCGTTGGCGACCGCCTCTTCGTTGGGCGAGTATGTGGCACATCCGGTGTCGGCGTCGAATTCGACCGCCGCGGCGCTGCAATAGCCCTCGTCCAGAAAGATGCAATCCACGTAGTGGCAACGAATACGGGGCATGGAGTTCCTCCTAAAGGATGGTTTGTCGGATCAAGCGGATGATCGCAAGGATGAAAATGACTGTGATCAAGATAGCCGAAGCCACGCAAAACGGACAGACGGCGTGGATAACATACAGCTCCACGTAGGTCAAATAGGCCGAGAACAGCACGCCTATCAGGCTGAGGCCGAAAACCAGCAAGTTGACGTTGTTTTTGAAGAACCGGCCGCGCGTTTCGAGGGTGTGGAGGCCGAGGATGGCCAGGTAAGCCAGCAAGCCGAGCAGGGAGATGGGGATGCCGTTTATCTCCGAGTAGCGGCTGGCGTTGACAGTGGAGCAATCGCCGGAGCCCAGGCACATGGCCGGGGCGCTGGTCAATTTATAAATGAGCAGATAAGCGGCATCCAGCCCGCCGAGGATTGCTGCGGCGATCGAAGCCCATTTGAGTCTCTTATCAATGAGTTTATCCATTTTTTGAATTCAACCAGACCAGAGTCAGACCGGATGGACAGGCAGCGATTTTACACTAGAGGGCATAATCAGTAAAGCAATTCACCGCCGGAGGGGGACGCATCCCCGCTGAGGCGGCGACATTATACCTATTATGTAACAGTAGCGCAAGATATTTAGGGTATAGTAATTGTTTACCCTCCCACAGGTTTGATCGCTGGCGCAATCTCTCCCCGCGCAACCTGCGGGAGGATTGCCGAGTGGTTACGAAATATGAAATCACCCCCCCCGGACGCGCTGGGCCTCCAGCACATTGGGCAGATTCTCGAGGCGCGTCAGGACGCGGCTCAGTTGGGCAATATCCTTGACCTCGATGACTAGGCGTAGGTCAGCCAGATTCTTACTGACGCGCGCATTGGCGTCCAGGATATTGACACTCTCGGCGTTGAGCAAGTTGGTGATGTCGCCCATCAGACCCTGCCGGTCGTAGGCAGAAATGCGGATCGGCACCGGATAGGTACGAATGTTTTCGCCCCACGAAACCTTTACCAGCCGCTCGCGGTCGCGGATGCGCAGCACGTTGGGGCAGTCCTGGCGGTGGATGGTTGCGCCGCGGCCGCGGGTGATGTAACCGATGATCTCGTCACCTGGCGTGGGGTTGCAGCACTTGGCTGAATTGGTCAAGATATCCTTCAGGCCGAGCACAGTCACGGATCCAGGAGCGGCTGGCGCGCTGGTTGGAGGCACGACGATCAGAATATCGTCGCTTTCTTTGGTTTCTAGCAGCTTGTTGATGATGCGCCCAACCGAGAGATCGCTGCTCCCAATGGCCACGTATATGTCTTCGAGCGAGCGAAATTCCAGGCTGCGGCCTATTTCTTCCAGAGCCTTCTCGTCAATTTCTGATAGTCCGAGGCGTTGGAATTCGTGCTCTAGGAGCGCTCTCCCTTGTACCAGGTTCTGTTCACGATCTTGCTTCTTGAACCAGGTGCGGATCTTGGAACGGGCGCGCTGCGTGTGCACCAGGCCAAGGCTAGGGTTCAGCCAGTCACGGCTGGGGCCGCCGTGTTTGGCGGTCAGGATTTCGACCTGGTCACCGGTGTGCAGTTCGTATTCGAGAGGAATGAGTTTCCCGTTTATCTTGGCGCCTCGGCAGCGGTTACCGATGTCGGTGTGGACGTGGTAGGCGAAGTCAATCGGCGTCGAACCGGCCGGAAGATCAATGATATCGCCGCGCGGCGTGAAAACGTAGACGCGGTCTTGGAAAACATCGGTCTTCATACTATCCACAAATTCTTGGGCGTCATCTACGTCTTGCCGCCATTCCATCAACTTGCGGATCCAGTTGATGCGTTCGTCATATTTGTCGCGGCGGCCACCCTCTTTATAACGCCAGTGGGCAGCGATGCCGATCTCGGCGCTTTCGTCCATCTCCGGCGTACGGATTTGTACTTCCACCGGCTTGCCGTCGTCGTAGATGACCGCCGTGTGCAAGGACTGGTAGAAATTGTCTTTGGGGACGGCGATGTAATCGTCGAACTCGTTGGGGATGGGCCGCCAGCGGGTGTGGATTATGCCCAGGGCAGCGTAGCAGGCCGGAACGTCCGGGACGAGCAGCCGGACGCCGCGCACGTCGCGCACCATCTCGAAGGATTTTCCCTTCTCGGTCATCTTTTTGTAAATCGAGTAGATGTGTTTCGGTCGCCCAAAGATTTCTGCCCGGATGCCGTGCTCGGATAGTTCATGCTTGAATTGGGCGACGATTTGCTGGATCTGCTGCTCGCGCGACTCGCGCCGCTCGGCTAGTTGTTCGGCGATCTCTTTGTACTTTTCGGGGTTGACGTAGCGGAAAGCCAGGTCTTCTAATTCCCATTTGATTTGCCAGATGCCTAGGCGGTTGGCAAGGGGGGCAAAGATATCCAGAGTCTCCTGGGCGATGCGCTGGCGCTTCGGCTCCGGGAAAAAGCCCAGTGTGCGCATGTTGTGCAAGCGGTCGGCCAGCTTGATCAGGACGACGCGCACGTCTTCACCCATTGCCAGGAAGGTCTTGCGCAGGGTTTCGATGGAGAGCGTCCGTTTGCGGTTGCGGATGGATTGTTCGTCCTCGGCTTTTTCGCTTGTTTCTGAATTGGATGATTTGACCTTAAGTTCTTCTTGATGCTCCCCGCGCGAGACGCGTGGTAATTGCGTCAGCTTGGTTACGCCGTCCACCAGGTTGGCAATGGCGTCACCGAAGTCGCGGCGCAGGTCACCCAGTTTAACGGCGGTGTCCTCGACGGTATCGTGCATCAGACCGGCCGCAACCACCTCCACTGGCATGTGCAGGTCGGATAGGATGGCTGCGACTGCCAGGCAGTGGTTGACATACGGCTCGCCGGAGGCGCGTTTTTGCCCGGCGTGGGCGCGCTCAGCGACCCGATAGGCGCGCTGGACAACCTCTCGATCCGCGTTGGTGTAGTTTTCGGGAAGTTCTTCAAGCAGCTCTTCCAGGCTCAATGGTGAGGCGGTTTTCATACCCCTTATTGTAGCCCAAGCCGTGCGATTGTCAAACCGAACGAGCAGCTGCCTCCCGCACGTGTATAATTGTGACGGAGAACGCATGCCTCCCGTCAACAATGTCATCCGTATGCTGGATTCCCGTAAGATCCCTTACACAGCCTTTGAGCTCCCCGCCGAGAAGCTTGGTGCGGTGGAAACCGCACACCTGCTGGGTGTTCCAGCCGGGAGCGTCTATAAGACTATCGTGGTAACGCGCCCGAAACCAGGAAAACCGATCCTGGCTGTCATCCCTGGCCCGAACCGTGTGGATCTGAAGCTGCTGGCAGCTGCCCTGAACGAAAAAAAGATAAGCTTGCCGACCGAACGCGAGGCCGAACAATTGACCGGGTTGCAGGCTGGCGGCATCTCACCGCTGGCGCTGCTCAATAAAGGCTTTCAAGTGGTGATTGACGCCTCTGCGCAGAAGCAGGCCGAAGTCCACGTGAGCGGCGGCCAGCGCGGACTAAACATCCGCCTGCCGGTCGCCGCGCTGGCCGAATTGACCCGGGCGCGCTTTGCCAAGATCAGCGTCCCGGAGAGCTGATGTTTCATTTCCCAATTTTCGTTTTTGTCCTATAATAGGTTCAGCGTTACAAAATGTAATCTGGGAGAGGAACATGTTCGAACAAACTGCCGGCTCCGAGCCAATCATTGTCTGCCGCGACGTGCAGAAATGGTACGGCCATTTTCAGGCCCTGAAGGGGATCAGCATGGATGTGGAAAAGGGGGAGGTGATCGTCATTTTCGGTCCGTCTGGTTCGGGGAAGTCCACCTTCATCCGTACGCTCAACCGCCTTGAGGAACATCAGAAAGGCAGGATCGTGGTTGATGGCATCGAGCTGACCAATGACATGCGCAACATCGAGAAAATCCGTATGGAAACAGGCATGGTCTTCCAGCAGTTTAACCTGTTCCCACACCTGACCGTAATGCAGAATATCACTTTGGCCCCCATCCAGGTGCGCAAGTGGCCGAAACAGAAGGCCGAAGAAGTAGCAATGCAGCTTCTGGAACGGGTAGGCATCCCGGAGCAGGCGCACAAATACCCCGGCCAGCTTTCGGGCGGGCAACAGCAGCGCACGGCAATCGCCCGCGCCCTGGCAATGCAGCCCAAGATCATGCTCTTCGATGAGCCGACCTCGGCCCTCGACCCAGAGATGATCAAGGAAGTGCTGGATGTGATGATCGAGCTGGCGCAATCTGGCATGACCATGCTGGTGGTGACGCATGAAATGGGCTTCGCTCGCGCCGTTGCAAAACGGATGTATTTCTTTGACGATGGTCTGATCGTCGAGAGCGGCACGCCGGATGAAATTTTCAAAAATCCAAAGGAAGACCGGACGAAACTATTCCTTTCGCAGATTCTGGAACATTAGGACAAACGTCCCGCAGGCTCAGAACCTGCGGGACGTTTATTTACCGGCTGTGGGGGAAATTGCCGAACACTTTCTCATGAATCAAACTCCCCAATCTGTTCGCCATTAACCCAGATGGTGTAATGCCCGGCGGGGAAACTGCCCAGGGGGATGCTAGCATCGAAAGGTTTCAGCATCTGGGCGCACATCTTGGCCGGATCGGTGAGTGAATATACCTCGATCGTGATGCGGTTTTGCTCATCTGGCGGGTTGACCTGTACGCGCAGGGTATCACACGGTGTTGGCAGATTCCCTTGTAGGGTCAGAACTACCTGGACAGGATAACTCTCGAGGACGCGAACTTGCGCCACATCCAGGTAAACGTTTCCTTGTGAATTTTCCTTGTCATCCGGTTGGGGGGCGTAAGGATTGGCAGGTGGTTCGTTTGTGGATGGCATATTTTGATGAAAAGGCGTTGCCGTAACCACGCTGGTTGGAACCAGTGAGGGGAGGACATTGGTCGGCGAGCAGGCGACCAACAGAACAAGAGAGAACATCAGGGTGATCCAACGATTCATTTTTACCTCCGGATTCTATCTACTCTATAGACGTACGCGAACCTGTTGGAGTTCCCCGGGGATCGTGGGTTGATCTTCTCTGGAATGAATTGCTGTTCAACCTTTAATTACAGCCACTGGCCTCAAGCGGGCCACCTTGCGGGCGATGCCTGCTGCGCTGACCGTCTCGACCACCGCGTCCACATCCTTGTAGGCCTGGGGGGCTTCCTCGGCCAGACCCGG
>CAYZIQ010000071.1:0-15224 GCA_964478375.1 uncultured Chloroflexus sp.
ACGCCGGTGCGACACCTGCCCCGAACCGCAGGCCGTCTCGCCCCGGCGAGGCCGGGTCTCCCGGCCCGAACGGGGTGCGGGGGACGGCAAGCTCAGCCCGACCGATTAGGGCAAATTCTGATGGTTGCAACAAAGCATTTGAATTTCATTGTCGTCTCCCCCGGCTCAATAACCTGTTGCTGCTCGGCGGCGTGGCTGCAAGGCGGCAAAACCGCCTACATCGCCATCCCCATTTTCCCCTTCTTTTGATATGATACACTAAAATAACCTTGCACCAGCATAGCATTTGTGCAGCCTATATGTCAACTGTTTACCTTGCCCTCGGCTCCAACCTCGGCGACCGCCCCGCCAACCTGCGCGCCGCCGTTGACGCACTGCCTCCTTACGTGCGCATCCTGGCAAGATCGCCGATCTACAAGACACCGCCTTGGGGACTGACCGACCAGCCTGCTTTCTTGAACATGGCTCTGCGCGGCAAAACGGATCTCGAGCCTGCCTCCCTGCTGGATCACCTTAAAGGTCTCGAAGCCGAACTGGGCCGCCTCCCGACCGTTCGCTGGGGGCCGCGCCTGATTGACATGGACATCCTCTTTTACGATGACCTCGTCCTCGTCACACCTGCCCTGACCCTCCCCCACCCGCACCTGCATGAGCGTGCCTTTGTCCTCGTCCCGCTGGCGGATATTGCGCCAGATTTTGTCCATCCATTACTGAACAAAACGGTGGCCGAGCTGTTGGCGGATTGTGATACAACCGGCATTCGGAAGCTTGAATGATCGCTCGCCGATATTTTAACGCGAAAGACACGAACAGAGCGAAAACCGCGAAAGGCCTTTTTCGTTTCTTCGCGACCTTTCGCGGCTTTCGCGTTAGAAAGGATAACCATGAACAACCTGCTTGAACAACTTCAATCCGAACCGGCCCTGGCCTGGAAACTGACCGTCAAACTCCTCGGCCACGCTCCCGATTCCGCCCAGGCGCGACAGGCCGCCGAAGTCACCCGCCACTCGCCACTCGTCACTTGCCTGCTCTCCGAACGCGATAACGATGGCAAAATCCCCTTCCACCCCTACAAAAAGTGGAACGGCGCGCACTGGACGCTGTCCATCCTGGCCGATTTGGGCTATCCGGCTGGAGACCAGGCGCTCAAGCCAATGATGGAGCAATCCTACAACTGGCTGCTGGGCGAGGCGCACAAGAAACACATCCGCATGATTGACGGCCGTGTCCGCCGCTGCGCCTCACAGGAAAGCAACGCCGTCTGGTATTCGCTGCGCCTGGGATTGGCCGATTCTCGCACCGGGGAACTCGCCACGCGCCTGATGAAATGGCAATGGCCGGACGGCGGCTGGAACTGCGACAAGCGCCCCGAGGTGACCATTTCGTCTTTCATGGAGTCGCTCATCCCACTGCGGGCGTTAGCTTTGTACGCACGTGTCTCCGGCGACCCGCGCGCCACTCAGGCCGCCGAGCGCGCCGCTGAGATCTTCCTCAAACGCCAGTTGTTCAAGCGCCAGAGTGACAACGCAGTGATGGACGAACATTTCACCCGTCTCTGCTATCCCTGCTACTGGCACTATAACATCCTCTTTGGCTTGGGCGTGATGGCAGAGGCTGGCTTTATCGCCGCCCCCCGCTGCCGCGCCGCACTGAATTTGCTCGCCTCCAAACGCCTGCCGGACGGCGGCTTCCCGGCGGAAGAGGTCTATTACCGGACAACACGCCCCAACCTGAGCGGCTACTCACTGGTCGGTTACGGAGGAACGAGCAAGAAAGCCACGAACCCATTCGTCACCGCCGAGGCGCTGTATGTGCTGAAGTCCGCTGGCCTGGCTGGGTTATAATCAAACAAAAATCATGGGAAGATGAAGGGTACACGGGCGGTTACGCTGTCCGCAGAACCTCTCTATCTTCCATTTCGTGAGGTGATACAGGAACATCAGGAGGTTCCAATGACTGAGTTAAAACCGCTCAACTGGAAACCCGTACCTGGCATCGGCTACACCGTCGTCCGCCGTATGGATGGCGGGATGCACTATACCTTCACCGATCTCTCGGAGGCAACCGTCGAACACTGGCAGGAGTTCGCTCACGAGCATCTGCTGGAGGCGGACCGTCTGACGCGCAACCTGTACGATCTACGGCAGGTGCAGGCCGTGCCGGAGTTTGCCATTCGCACGGCGATCGAGGTCAACAGCGACCCGACGGCGCGCTATATCCGCCTGGCAGTGGTCGTCGCCAATGATGAGGTCGCGGACGCCATTCGCAAGATCGCCTCCCTGGCCCTGCCAGAGGCCTCCGCGGCCATCAAAATCTTCACCGATATTGACGAAGCCGAGGCCTGGTTGAGTCGTCCGCTCGACCAGATTGTGTAAGAACGACTGAAGTCGTCACTACATTCGATAAGTGTAGTAACGACTTTAGTCGTCAATACGATTTCATCCATGAAACCCCTGACGATTGGCAAACACACCCTGACGTGGGGCGAACGCACCTATGTGATGGGAATCCTCAACATCACGCCGGATAGTTTTTCAGGTGATGGGCTGCTGCCTCCCGCCCCCCTCTCTCCTCTCCCCCCATCTCCTGTGGAGATGGGGGGAGAGGGCAGGGTGAGGGGGGCTGAACTCGCCCGCGCCTTCCTCGCCTCCGGCGCCGACATCCTCGACGTGGGCGGGGAGTCCACCCGCCCCGGATCGCAGCCGGTGGACACCGAGGAGGAAATGCGACGCGTGCTGCCGGTCATCCGCGCCATCGTCGCCGAGTTCCCCGAGGCGTTGATCTCGATTGACACCTACAAGGCGGTGGTCGCCGAGGAGGCGCTGAAGACCGGTGCGCGCCTCGTCAACGATGTGTGGGCCTTGCGCGCCGACCCGGACTTGGCGGGCGTCGCGGCGCGACACAACGCGCCGGTGATCCTGATGCACAATCGCAGCCAGCCGGCCAACGTCGAGGTGCGTGATCGGCTGGGCAGCGCCTACATCGGCCCCGAATACAAGAACCTGTTCGAAGATGTCAAACACGAGTTATTGGAATCGGCCGCCATCGCCCGCGCCGCGGGAATCCCTGACGAGCACATCATCCTGGATCCGGGTATCGGTTTCGGAAAAACGGTCGAGCAAAACCTGGAACTCATCAACCGCCTGGATGAGATCCGCAGCCTGGGATACCCGGTCCTGCTTGGACCGTCGCGCAAATCCTTTATCGGTTACACCCTGAACCTACCGCCTGACCAGCGCGTCGAAGGGACGGCGGCCGCGCTGGCGGTTGGCATCCTGCGCGGCGCAGACATTGTGCGCGTGCATGATGTCGAATTTATGGCGCGGGTCGCCAGAATGACCGATGCGATTGTCAGGCGAAAAACGTAAGGCGTGATTCGTGATTACGTTTGGCGCATCACGTTTTACCCTATGACCTCTCCCCTCACCATCGTCCGCCTGCGTCGAAACCGCCGCGACCTCGCCCGTCGCAGCGCAGAAGGGCGCACCCTGCGAGCCGGCTTTGGTCTTGGATTCGTCCTCAGCGTGCTCGCAGCAGTTCTCACCCTGACTCTGGCCCTGCTCTACGCGAGCCTGGTGCGCGGTCTGCCCTCCATCGCCGCCCTGCCCCTCTTGCTCGACCCGCAGAACGGCCTTCTGCTCCAGCCGACGCGTCTCTACGACCGCACCGGTCAACACGTGCTGGCTACGCTCGCCCCCGGCGATGCGGTGCGGCAGTATCTAACCCTCGACCCGCAGGTTTCCCCGCATTTACCCCAATCCCTGGCCGATGCGACCATTGCCCTGGCTGATCCGAGTTTTTGGGATCAGCCAGGTTACGTTCTCGAGGGCTGGAAAGACCCCGAAAGCCACCCCACGATTGCGCAAAAACTGGTTGCTGACCTGCTGCTATGGGACGAGCCGCCCTCGACGCGGCGTGCCATCCGCGAGCGCATTCTGGCGGCGCAGATCACCGCCCGTTATGGCCGCCAGCAGGTGCTGGAATGGTACCTCAACAGCGCCAATTATGGGCGCTATGCCTATGGCGCGGAGGCTGCTGCGCACCTCTACTTTGGCAAATCTGCCGCCGAACTGGACTTAAGCGAGTCCGCATTGCTGGCCGCGGTCAGCCAGGCGCCGGCCCTCAATCCCATTGACGCGCCGCAGGCTGCCGAGGAACGCCGGGATGAGACGCTGCGAACCATGCAGGATTTGGGGATGTTGGTGGAGATACCCTCACCCCCAGCCCCTCTCCCCGCTTCGACTTCGTTCGTTTCACTCGGTTCGCTCAGCGTGTGGCCGGGAGAGGGAGAAGCCTTCACCAACCTCGTCCTCTCCCAACTCGGCGAGCGTTTCTCGCGCCAGCGCCTCGAACGGGGAGGACTGACGATCATCACGACCCTGGATTATGACCTGCAATTGCAGGTCTCCTGCGCCGTGCAAACCCAACTGGCGCGCTTGGCTGGTAATTCTACAGAAATCCTCGCCGCCGATGACTCTCCATGCGAAGCGGCGCGCCTGCTGCCTGCGCTGCCTCCCGGCCTTTCGCTGCCGGCGGCCTCCGCCAGCGCGTTGGTACTCGACCCGCGCACCGGTCAGGTGTTAGCCGCCATCGGCGAGATGCACAAGGGAGAAGAAGCTTCCTACCTCGCCCCCCATCCTATCGGTACGCTGCTGACCCCGTTCATCTACTTGACTGGCTTTACGCGCGGGCTGAACCCCGCCTCGTTGAGCTGGGACATCCCAGGAAGTCTCCCCAATCCCGATGGAACCTTTCACGGCCCAGTGCGCCTGCGTATTGCCCTGGCAAACGATTACCTGCCGCCTGCCGCACAGGTGCTTGCGCAAATGGGTGGCGAGAGTGTGCGCCGCATCCTGCAATCCTTTGGCCTGAGCCTCCCGGCGGATGCCCGCCTGCTCGAAGGCGACGTTTCCCTGCCCATGCTCGACCTGACAGGAGCGTACGGTATCCTGGCAAACCAGGGCACGTTGGCCGGCCAACCGCTGACGAACAGCGGGCTGCGACCGGTAGCGGTGCTCAAAGTTCTCAGCGTGGATCATTCTCTGTGGGCGGATTGGAGCGAGCCGGAGACCCAGGCAGTCGTCAGCCCGCAACTGGCTTATCTGATGAACCACGTCTTGAGCGACGAAACGGCGCGCTGGCCCTCCATGGGCCATCCGAATCCGCTGGAGATCGGCCGCCCGGCGGGGGCGAAGCTGGGACGTTCTTTCGATGGACGAAGCGCCTGGGCGGTTGGTTATACCCCACAGAGGGTCGTGATGGTTTGGATAGGGAGCACGGAGGACGAAGCTGCCCTGCCCAGATTGTCTGCTGACCTCTGGCACGCGCTGATGCAGTACGCCCTTCGCAACCTGCCGGTGAAGAGCTGGTCTGCGCCGCCAGGGATCGTCAGCCTGGACGTTTGCGATCCATCCGGTTTGCTGCCCACCACCGCTTGTCCGAACGTGGTCAGCGAGGTCTTCATGACGGGAAACGAACCGGCACAGGCCGATACACTCTACCTGACTTTCCAGGTCAACCGCGAGACCGGTTACCTGGCGACGGTCTTCACGCCGCCAGAGCTGATCGAGGCGCGCGTCTATCTGGTCGTGCCGCCAGAGGCCAGGGATTGGGCCGAGGCGGCCGGTCTGCCCACACCGCCGACCTCGTACGATACGGTGCAAATGCCGGCGGTTTCGCCCGACGTGCATATCACCGCCCCGGCCATGTTCGCCGATCTGCACGGCGCGGTCGAGATCATTGGCAGCGCGGCCGGTGCGGACTTTGCCTATTACCGTCTGGAATACGGCCAGGGCCTGAATCCGCAAACCTGGGTGCAGATCAGCTCGGACGTGACTGCGCCGGTCGAGGAGGGCGTTTTATCCACCTGGGATACCACTGGTCTGAGCGGTCTCTATGCCCTGCGCCTGTTGGTCGTGCGGGGGGATATGCGCGTGGAGCGTGCCGTGATTTTGGTCTCGGTGGCCAATCCTTAGCGACGGTGTGGAATTGTGTGCGCACAAACAGCAGAGCGAACGCGCCCGCAAAGGCGACCGGCTCCGCCGCCAGCATGATCGGCTTACGCTTTATGATTTCTCCAACCAGATCGTCACCGGCCCATCATTTTGAATCTCGACCAGCATGTGCGCACCAAATTCCCCCGTTTGGGTCGGCACGCCCTGATCGACGAGGAAAGCAGCGAACTTTTCCACCAGCGGCGCGGCGACCTCGGGCAGGGCCGCTTCGGTGAACGAGGGACGGCGCCCCTTGCGTGTGTCGGCATACAGCGTGAACTGCGAGACGACAATGGCCGACCCCCTAACATCTAGGATGGACAGGTTGGTCTTGCCCAGTTTATCCTCGAAGATGCGCAGCGTGGCGATCTTCTCGGCCAGGAATTTGGCCTGCTCCTCACCATCCGCGTGACCCACGCCGAGCAGGATGACCAGTCCCAGCCCAATCTCGGCGATGGGCCGGTTATTTACAGTAACCTTTCCATGTTTGACACGTTGGAGAAGAGCGCGCATAAGTGAGGCAGTATGATGCGTGAAGCACGAATCACGTATCACGCATCACGGAAGTTGCACCGCCGCCCTTACCTCTGTCATCGTCTTCTCGGCAATGGCTCGGGCGCGTGCCGCACCATCGTCTAGCACAGCCTGCACCAAGTCCGGTTTGGCAGCAAGCTCGGCGCGCTTGGCGCGGAAGGGTTCGAGCGCCTTGTTCAGATTGGCGGCGAAGCGCTTCTTGCAATCCACGCAGCCAATACCCGCCCGGCGGCACTCGACGTTGATCATCGCCACTTCTTCGGCCGGGGTGAAGCTTTTGTGCAAGGTGAAGACGTTGCACACGTCCGGGTTGCCTGGATCGGTACGTTTGATGCGCTGGGGGTCAGTGACCATGCTCATCACGCGCTGACGGGTCTCTTCGGGCGTGGCGGCCAGTTCGATCTGATTGTCCAGGCTTTTGCTCATCTTTTCCTTGCCGTCGGTGCCGAGCACTTTGGGCGTCTCAGTGTTTTTCATCTGCGGTTCGATGAGTACGGTCGTGTTGTAGCGGTGGTTGAACGAACGCACGACCTCGCGGGTGAACTCGATGTGCGGCGCCTGGTCAACGCCCACCGGCACAAGGTCCGATTTGTATAGGACGATGTCGGCGGCCATCAAAACAGGATAGCCGACCAAGCCATAATTGATATTGTGCGGCTGCTGGCGAGCCTTTTCTTTGAAGGTCGGCAGGTCGGTCAGCTTGCCCAGCGGCGTGACCATCGAGAGGACGGTATGCAGTTCGGTCACCTGTGGGACGTGGGATTGCACGAACAGGATGGTCTCCTCAGGCCGGATGCCGGCAGCCAGCAGGTCGAGAGCCAAGTCATAGGTGTTCTGGCGCAGGTTGAGCGTATCCTCGACCGTGGTCAGGGCGTGCAGGTCCACGATGCAGTAGACGCATTCGTAGTCGTCCTGCAATGCGACGTAGTTTTTGAACGCGCCCAGGTAGTTGCCCAGGTGGGCGCGCCCAGTGGGGCGGATGCCGGAAAAAACGCGGCCTTTTTTAGTCATTCTTGCCTCACAGAGATTCTGTAGTGATGACTATAGTCGTCAGTCAGCGACTGAAGTCGCCATACATTTCATGGATTCTTGCCAGGCGGGATCGGAATCCCGCCCTACGTTTTCAGGAATTTCTTCACCAGCCCGACCACCTCGCCCGATTCGGCGTGGCGCCCGGTTTGAAGTTTGGAATAAACCAGCTTGTCGTTCACCATGACCTCGAATCGGCCTCCGTCAGAGGGCACCAGGCTGAGGGTTTCGATCTCGGCTTCGAAGTCCTTGAGCAGGTCGGCAGCCAGGCTCACGGCCCGGTCGGTGTAATGTCAAACCGCGCAATAAACAATCGTGATTTTGAGCAACATGCTGATTCCTCCTCGAGTTAGAAGAGAAGTGTTTGTCGCCAGAGAAATTATAACATACCGGCTTCGACATACCATTTCCCTTTGACGCGTGTCATCCTTGCATGTATAATGATTTTCCATCCAATCATTTTGCCCCTGCGGGGGCATTCCTTGAGGTCCGCCCATGGCTCTTCGGGGCAACCTGCGTGATTTTTCGATCACCCAACTCCTTAACCTGGTCAACCTGGCGCACAAGACTGGAACGCTGGTCGTCGAAGGCCCCGGCGAAACGGCCAGAGTCTCGTTCCGCGATGGCAAACTGGCTTTCGCCCAGATCGGCCAGGAAGACGGTCGCCTGGCAAGCATCCTTTACAAGGCCAACAAACTGACCGCCAACCAATATAGGGTCATCCAACAACGCTCCGACAACTTCAATGATAAAGAGCTGGGCTTGTTGCTGATCAATGCCGGTTATGTCACTCGGGAAGACATCCTAGACAATCTCCAGCAGTATTTCACCGATATTGTTCACCGTCTGTTCACCTGGGTAGAAGGCCTGTTCCACTTCGACAGTGAAGCGTTGCCACCCGCCGATCGCATCAACGTCCGCCTCGACCTGGAGAACTTGATCATCGAAGGCTCGCGCACTTTGCGCGAGTGGGAGCAACTGCAGGACGAAATCCCCAGCTTGGATATGGCCCTTAAATTCGCCGACCGCCCAGGCGCCAACCTGCGCAACGTCAACCTGAGTATCGAAGAGTGGAGGGTGGTCTCATACGTAAACCCGAAGAACACCATGCGGCAGATCGCCAACGCCACCAAGATGAACGACCTAGAAATCCGCCGTGTCATCTATGGGCTGTTGCAGGCCGGTCTGGTGGAGATCATACGCCCGCAGGGGATGCCGGTTCCGCCGCCGGTGCACGTCTTTCCCACAGAAGACAGGGATGAGCAAAGATCGCTCGTCAATCGCCTGATCAACCGTATTCGTTCGTTATAATCGCACCTCACTCTCATCAGGGATAGAGGGGGGTGTGCGGGAAACAAAGCTGCTCGCGCACCCTCACCTCTAAATTCACTGAATGAGGCATAAGTATTCTCAAGGACAGCTATCATGCAAACTGTCAAAATGGTCGTTACTGGTCCCTTCAACGCCGGAAAAACCGAGTTCATTCGAGCGGTGAGTGAAATTGACGTCGTTTCGACCGAGCGGAAAATCTCCACACTGGACGAAAAAACGATCAAAGAAGCAACTACCGTGGCAATGGACTTTGGCCGCATCACCGTGGACGAGGACTTGGTGCTCTACCTTTTTGGAACGCCGGGCCAGAAACGCTTCGATTTCATGTGGGAGATTCTCTCTGAAGGCATGTTGGGATTTATCGTTATGATAGATAGCACCCGCCCGGAGACCTTCCGGGAAGCACGTTCCATCCTCGAGACCTTCCGAGCCTACGCGCCGACCCCTTACGTAGTGGCTGCCAATAAGCAAGATAAGCGGGACGCCTGGGATGTTAGCGACATGCGTCACGCCTTGCGCCTGGACACAAAGGTCAAAATACTCCCCTGCACCGCCATTGCTCGCGATTCAGTCAAGACGGTATTATTGGAACTTCTCTATAGTATTCTTGCTGAAATGGAGCATGGCGAGAAGTAGTTCCTCTGCTGGTTGACATCCAAATATCTGCAACGGGTCAACAAAGCCAACGCGGTCGGCCCGCCAATGGTTGACTCTTCTGAAACTGACCATGCGGCGGTGGATCGCTTTCATACTCTTTAGGCAAATTTGGGCTTTTCGTCCGGGAATGTGCATTGCCTCACCCTTGATCAGCAAATGGCCGCGTTTTCCTCAGGCTGATTACTTCATCATGCCGGATGAACCAGACGCCTTTATGTACAAGCCAAAGGAATTCCCGGACGAAGAGCCGCAAACCCAATGAGAAAACCTGCGCCGAGCTATTTCTATCCGAACCACATGGTGCGGATTGTGCTATTGGCAATGGAAGAGGTCCTCGGCTGCACTGGGGTGAACGCGGTGCTCAACCTGGCCTCTTTGCCAGATTACATCAACAATTATCCGCCGCATAACCAGGATCGCCACATCCCGTTCGAGCACATCAGCCGGATGCAACGCGCTCTGGAGGATGCGTACGGACCGCGCGGAGGGCGCGGTCTGGCCTTGCGCAGTGGGCGCGCCTGCTTCAAGTACGGATTGCGCGAGTTCAGCCCGGAGCTTGGCCTGACCGGCACGGCCTTCCGGCTCCTACCTTTGCCAACCAAGCTGAAGGTCGGCAGCGAGGCACTCGCAGGTCTATTCAATCATTTCACCGACCAGCGCGTCCGGTTGGAGACAAACGAAAAAGCCATCTTCTGGCACATTGAGCGCTGCCCATTATGCTGGCAGCGTCACTCCTCCGAGCCGGCCTGCCACATGGCAACCGGCTTATTGCAAGAGGCGCTGTATTGGATTAGCAGTGGAAAAAACTTCAATGTCGAAGAGGTGCAGTGCATTGCGCGCGGCGACGCAACATGTACCATCGTCATTGATCGGAACCCAATAGCTTAACCACTGTACCAAGCGAAGGAGCGACTTAATGGCGAAGATACTGATTGCAGATGATGCCCCCGATATTCGAGAGTTGATCGCTTACACGTTGCGTTTTGCTGGGTATGAGGTGGTCTCGGCTGGCGACGGCGACGAAGCCGTTCAGCTTGCCCTGAAAGAAATGCCTGATCTGGTCCTGTTGGACGTGCGTATGCCGCGCATGACTGGTTACGAAGCCTGCAAAGCCATCAAGGCAAACGAAAAGACCAAAGATATACCAGTTATGTTCCTCTCGGCCAAAGGACAGGAATCCGAAATCCAGGCTGGAATGCAGGCGGGCGCGGTCGAATATCTGCTCAAGCCCTTCTCACCCGACCAGTTGACAGCCTGCATTCAGGCAGTGTTGGCAAAGACTGCCAGGAGCCGACGGTGAAAATCGTCAACCTCGTCTCTATCGGAAAGCGCCAATCTTCGAAATCGTCCACCTTGGGGATCGTCAGCCCATTCGAATTTCACGTCTCGCGCCGGGCGCGTCAGAAATATCAGTTCGCTGAAAGCCTGTTTTCTACTGATGGGTACGTAGTCTTTGCAGATTTTGCTGCCGCACGTCGTTTCGCGACGAAAATGAGCACAGTTCGCAAGCAACCGGTGCCGGCTAGCGACATCAACGCCATGGGGCTGATTGACGAGATTCTGCACCTCCTCGTACGCCAATACGAGAAGCAGAATCCTGGTGCGATGGCGAGAGCGCTGGAATGGCTCGATGCGCAGCTTGGCAAGCTGCCGGTTGACAACACGCAGCTCAAATTCACCAACGATTTTCCCCCGTTGCCAGTCTATCGCGGTGAACTCAGCGAAGAGAAATACCTGGCTGGCTCGACCGGCGGTCTGGAGCACCGCCAGACCAGCCTAGAAGAGATGCTCCTGCTCTACCTTTCGAACCTCAATCCCGCCTACCAACCTTACCTCGAACTGTTCAACGACAAGAAGCTCAAGCGGATCAGCGCTTATCCGCAGGTTATCCAAAACCTGCAAACCTTTTTTGCCAACCAACCCGCTTTCGGCGAAGGTGGCGAAACGCTGATTGACCTTCTGCGCGCCCCCGCTCTGGCCTCGCCCGAGTCGCTCTCCGGACAGTTGGAATATATTGTCAAACGCTGGAGGGCGCTGCTCGGTGAAGACTTCATCAACCGGCTGCTGCGCGGGCTGGACTTTGTCCGAGAGGAGGCCACCCTGCGCGCAGGGACAGGCGGCGCACAGGGACAGGCCCCCGTCCTGGAGTTCAACTGGCTGAACCGGGAGTACGAGCGCTTCAGCCCCGACAAGGACTGGATGCCGCGCCTGGTTCTCATCGCCAAGAACAGCTACGTCTGGCTGGAGCAGCTATCTCGCAAATACCAGCGCTGGATCAGGACGCTCGACCAGATTCCCGACGAGGAGCTGGATACCCTCAAAGCACGCGGCATCACCGGCCTGTGGCTGATCGGCCTGTGGGAGCGCAGCCGCGCCTCGGCGCGTATCAAGCAGATGATGGGACAGCCCGAGGCGGTCGCTTCGGCGTATTCGTTGATGAGCTACGAGATCGCCACTGACCTGGGCGGCTGGGAGGCACTCAACAACCTAAGGGGACGCGCCTGGCAGCGCGGCATCCGTCTATCCGCCGACATGGTTCCAAATCACATGGGAATCGACTCCCGGTGGGTCGTCGAACACCCCGACTGGTTCCTGTCGCTCGATCAGTCGCCGTATCCCTCTTATTCCTTCAACGGCGAGAATCTCTCCAACGATCCGCGTGTGGCAATCGTGCTGGAAGACCATTACTACAACCACTCCGATGCGGCGGTAGTCTTCAAGCTACACAACTACCAAACCAACCAAACCAGGTATCTGTATCATGGCAATGACGGGACTTCCATGCCCTGGAATGACACAGCACAATTGGATTATTCCCAAGCCAAGGTGCGCGAGGCCGTCATCCAGACCATCCTGCACGTAGCGCACAATTTCCCCATCATCCGCTTCGACGCGGCGATGACGCTGGCCAAGAAACACATCCAGCGGCTGTGGTTCCCGGAGCCGGGACAAGGCGGCGCGATCCCGTCCCGCTCCGAGCATGGCATGACCTGCGCCGAGTTCGAGGCGGCCATCCCCAATGAATTCTGGCGCGAGGTGGTGGATCGCGTCGCCGCGGAAGCCCCCGATACACTGCTGCTGGCCGAAGCCTTCTGGCTGATGGAGGGCTACTTCGTCCGTACGCTGGGCATGCACCGCGTCTACAACTCGGCCTTCATGCACATGCTGCGCGACGAGGACAATGCCAAGTATCGCCAGGTGATGAAGAACGTGCTGGAGTTCGACCCGCAGGTGCTGAAGCGTTTCGTCAACTTCATGAACAATCCCGATGAGAAGACCGCCGCCGAGCAGTTCGGCACAACTGACAAGTATTTCGGCGTGTGCACCTTGCTGGTGACGCTGCCCGGCCTGCCGATGTTCGGCCACGGGCAGATCGAGGGCTACCGCGAGAAATACGGTATGGAGTTCCGCCGCCCGCTGTGGGACGAATCGGTGGACGAGGGGCTGGTGCGCGGCCACGAGTGGCGCATCTTCCCGCTGATGCACCGCCGCCATATCTTTGCCGAAGTGGAGAATTTCCTGCTCTACGATTTCTTCACCCCGGAAGGGCATGTCAACGAAGATGTATTTGCTTATTCAAATCGATTTGGTGACCCTTCGACAGGCTCAGGGCAAGTCGAACGGGGGTTGGTCGTCTATCACAATAAATACTCAGAAACGCGCGGTTGGGTGAAAACCTCCGCCGCGTTCATGGATAAAGCCTCCGGAAAACTCATCCAAAGAACACTGGCAGAGGGTCTCAGCCTGCCCACCGGCCCTTCCGACTACGTGATCTTCCGTGATTATGTGACGAATCTGGAATACATCCGCTCGTGCAGGGAATTGACCGAAAAGGGGTTGTGCGTGGAACTGCGCGGCTACCAGTGCCACGCCTTCCTGGATTGGCGGTTTGTTGGCGGTAAGCAATGGGAGCAAGTTTGCATCGCGCTGAACGGCGCGGGCGTGGCATCCATGCAGGGGAAGTTCGATGAAATGTTCGCGCCGAAGGCGGAGGTGAAAGAGGAGAAGCCGAAAAAGGCGAGGAAGAAACGAGTCATCAAGAAAGAACAATTAAAGAGAAAGGTAATGGTAGCGAAAGGAAAGCCAGCAGAAAAGGTCAAACCAGATCGTTGACGAAACCATAATTATGACTATAATTCTAATCCGATGACGCCGCATCAGACACGGTTTTCCATCATCTTTGCACCCGAAGTGTTTGACCATCTCACAGCTATCGAGCGGAAATATCATTCGCTCATCGAGTCGGCATTGGATGAGCGACTTACCATAAAGAAGATAGTCGCTTATTCATCGGTAACGAGGAGTTCGAGACATGAAAATCGCCTCACTAGCAGATGTCAAAGCGCGTTTGAGCGCTTACCTTACCGAGGCTGAGACCAGCGGCCCGGTCATCATCACGCGCAATGGCAAAGCCGTTGCTGTGCTGGTCGCGCCTGTTGATGACGATGATTTGGAGCAATTGGTGCTGTCCCGTTCGCCGCGCTTCCAGGCATTGCTCAACCGTTCCAGACAGAGCATCGCGGCCGGCAAAGGACTGTCACGCGATGAGTTCTGGCAGCAGGTGAAGGTGCGCGCCGCTTCGGAACGATACAAGCGGGCGGATATTCCTGCGCAGGCCGTTGCAGAAGAACAAGCGCCACACAAGCAGAAGTGATCGGGGCGCATCTCTTTCTTTCGGTCGGGTATGCCCTCACTCCGGGCGAAGTTCGAGGAGTTGTTCGCGCCGAAGGCGGAAATGAAAGAAGAGAAGCCGAAGAAGTCGGCGAAGAAACGGCGCGTCGAGAAGGAAGTAAAAAGCAAGAAGGTGACAGGCAATAAGAGAAAGGCCAAAAGAAACGAGAGAGGAAACGACAGGAAGTGAGTGATTGAGGTAAGACAATTTTGCCGTATAATGCTTGTGAGGAGAATGAGGAAATATGCCAAAGGTGGAGATTTCCCCCGGCCCAGAGGGCCGTCTCGTTGTTAAATTCGACTACAACGAGGCAATTGTCGCGGCCATAAAGAAAATTTCTGGACGGAGATGGAATCCAGAGAATAAATTTTGGACCATCCCTGATACTCCCCAGTCGCGGGCAATGGTAGCAGATATCCTCGCGACACCGGCAAAAACGATACCTTACATTCCCGTAAAGCCAAAATCTGGTAGTGCGCCAGCGGCTAAACCTCGTGTGTCGACGACGCTTGGCAAACCACTCACGACAAATTCACCTCACCCTATGATAAAAGCTGTAGACGATGAATTAGTCTTACGCGGCATGGCATATGGCACGCGCAAGAGTTATGGACAGCACCTACGGAATTATCTTTGCTGGTTGAAAGTCGAACCGGACCAAGCCGAGCGTGAAGATATCCGCCAATACTTGGTCGAACTGGCGTCCAGCGGGCGCGTTTCGGCAGGTTATTGCCGCGGAGCACGGGCAGCGTTGATTTTGCTGTACGAGGCGGTGTTAAAGCAGCCAGGGAAAGTGTCCGATCTGCCGCGCATGAAAAGGCCCAGTCAACTGCCGGTCGTCTTGAGCCGTGAAGAAGTAGCGAAACTGTTGAAAGTGACGACAAACCTAAAACACAAAGCGCTCTTGATGGTCGCCTATTCAGCAGGGCTTCGCGTCGGCGAGATAGTAAGATTGACTCCACTGCAAAAACGACTGGACAAAGCGACTCCGAATTGGCCTCTCCTCA
>CAYZIQ010000072.1:0-4005 GCA_964478375.1 uncultured Chloroflexus sp.
TAGCCTGGTTGGCGAATCCGGGCTGGTTATAATGAATCTCCCTTCAGTATGGTTTTATTGGTTCTAAATTGCCAGTGGGAGAAGTCATACTTTAGCGTGATGAATATCACAAGTAAGTAACATGGTTCACAAGTGATGTAAGTGGAATACGTCACCACGATTGCAGGTATAATCACCCCAATCTTATCCATAAAAGGAGCATTCCCGATGAACTTTGCAATGTGGCGTAAGGCTTTGCGGGTAATCCCGGAAGTATCGAAGGAGGAATGGGACGCGCTGGATCTCGTGTCCAGGTGGCTGATTGCCACCCGTGCCGCGGTCCTCGTTATGACCTTTCTCTCCGCTGTGCTGGCGGGGCTCTTTGCCCTGCACGATCATGCCAAAGTGAACCTCATTACCTGGCTGGTTTTGGTGCTCGGCCTCGTTCTGGCTCATGCCTCCAATAACATATTCAATGACTACACCGATTACGTGCGCGGTGTGGATAAGGATAATTACTATCGCACCATGTACGGTCCCCAGCCTGTGGCCGATGGCCTGCTGACCAAGACCCAGCACCTGGCCTATTTCGCTGTGACCGGTCTACTGGCGCTGGCTTGTGGCATTTACTTGCTCCTCGTCAGCGGCGGGGATAGGGTTATCTGGCTGCTGCTCGGCCTGGGCGCGTTCTTCGTCCTGTTCTACACCTGGCCGTTGAAATATATCGCCATGGGCGAACTGGCGGTGCTGATCGTTTGGGGGCCGTTGATGATCGGCGGCGGCTACTACGTGCTGACCGGCCACTGGGCCTGGAACGTGGTCTGGGCCAGCCTGCCTTACGTGCTGGGCGTGACCACGGTCATCTTTGGCAAACACATTGACAAGCTGGCGATTGACAAGGCCAAGAAGATTCACACCTTGCCAGTGCTGATCGGCGAAAAGGCTGCCCGCTACGCTGTGCTGGCGATGATGATCTTGCCATATTTCCTGGTGATCTACCTGATCGCCGTCAAATACTTCACGCCGGTTCTGCTGCTGGTCTTCATGGCGGTGCCCACTTTCCTGAAAATGTATCCGCAGTTCTTGAAACCCAAGCCAGAGCAGCGACCGGATGGTTTCCCGGATGGACAGGGCGGCTGGCCGCTTTACTTTGCCCCGCAGGGTTTCGTCAATAACCGCGCTTTCGGGACCTGGTTCATGCTCGGTCTGATCTTGGACGTGATCGTACGACTCGTGTTTCCACACTTTTGGGTGATGTAAGCATCCAGCACGTATGGGACTGTCATAAAGCCGGGGGTGACGACATGTTTCGTTTACTGCCGCTGATCTGCCACCAAAGCAGGCCACCCAATGCGCCCAGACCCGCCATCAATGCAATGTCGAACAGGCCCAGGCAGACCGTGCTTCCGATGACGCCGACCCAATAACCCCTCGCAATGTCGGCCGGGGTGGTGCCTAATGGCATTTGTATTCCCAATTGGCGTATGAGTTGGATGGCTCCCCCTGGTCCCACCAACTGGCTGTTGATGACTGCACCCACGCCCTGTCCGATGAGCGCACCGATCCCGCCGATTGCGCCGGCGATGGTGCCTGACTTGGTTGAACCGCGATTGTCGGATGGTTTGTCGAATGCGCCAGCCAGGTAGCCTGCTCCCAGTCCCAGCAAGAGGGTCAGGCACGGGACACACAGCGGGCTGAGAAGCGCTGCACCAATGGAGAGCAGCAGAGCCACAATCCCTGCGATTAGACCGGATTTGAACATGCTTTCCTCCTTCGTTTCTTGTTACAGCAATGAACGGCTGAGGCCGTTACTACGTATTCATGGATATACAAAGCCCACGAACGCCCCGTCTGCGATGGGGACGGATTGGTTTGCGCCCAAGGCCGGATCGAGCGGCTGCGCCGGGTCTGGTGCCCAGAGCGCTAGCACGGAGTGGTTGAGGGTTGCGCTGTAGACCTCCAACAGCAGCAGGTGATTACTGGCCCAGCCCACCGGCCTTGGGAAGGTGACGGCTTCGCCGCCCAGCAGCCCGCCGAGATTGGCGGCTGGCGCGTCGAACACGCTGGTTCCATCCGTGCGCGCCACCCGCAGACGGAATTCAGCCTCCATGTTGGAAGGCCCGCTGGCTTCCATCCAGGCGATGAACTGGTTATCGGGCGAGAAGACCATGAAGCCAGCCCCCAGGTTGCTGACGGGATTCAGGGAAATGGTCGTCTCCTGGCACGTGACCAGGTCCCGGATCACGTATCCGTTCGTGATCCAGGGTGAGCCGCCCGCGCCTGTTGCAACCGCGACGAGGGTCTGATCCGGCGACATCCCCCCCATCGCCAGAGTCGAGGAGATGAATTCAGTGGTCTGGTTGTTGCTCAGGTCGAGGTAGGATAATCCCCTGTACGGCGGGAAGTTGATGTCCCCAATCCCGTACATGGTATGGGTAAACCACATGCCGCGCCCCTGCCCAGCATCGTAGCGTACTGCCAGCGGCTGGATGGCGTTGCCCGGACCTCCTTGCTGGGGAGGGTTCCAGGTCATGCGCGGCTGCAAGGCGGGTAGTTCGGCCAGGCTGCCAGCATATAACTGGTTGACCGAGTTTGCCATCATATCAATGGTATCGAAGGACAGATATGGATTCCCCTCCGCCCCCTTGATCGCCATCAGGTTGGGCGCAGAGGCAAGGTTGCTGATAGCGTTGTTGACGTTCGATTTGAGCGTCCCACCGTTCTGCAGGGAATAGTAGACAATCGGAAGGTTGTTCACGCCTTGGGAGAGTGTGCCAGCCAGGTGCACCTGGTTTTCGGCCATCCAGGTGATGCCGGTTACGGGCCGTAGGGCAATCGCGCCGCCCTGGAAGTTGTAAAATGTGATCGTGTCATTGTTGCCTGCTGCAACCGCGGCCGGCAGCGACAGGCTTTGCGTGCCGGGATGGAGCGGCAGGCAGGCTGGCAAAGACGGCTCGGTTGGCGGAGGCGTTTCGACCGGCGGCGGCGCAGCTTGAGCGGTGAGCGTGGCGGACACGATGGTGGCGATCTCATTGGGGTTCGGCGTGGCTGGCGGGACCGTGGTGGGGGTCGTTAGGCAGGCGAGACCGATGGCAATCACGCACAACGAGGTAAAGAGTGCAAGTCTATTTTTCATAGCCGTCTCCTAGAGTGACTTCAGTATAGCATTTTTAAGTGGAGAAAAGCAATTGGCTTTTAGCCACAGATTTCACAGGGAGATTAGCGCCAATCTGTGTAATCTGTGGCAAGGGAATTAGAATGCTACGACATTTTCGATTTCCAGCCACGCTGCCGGGTTTTCCAGCGTGCCGTAGCCCAGGCTTCCATCCGGCCTCCAGGCGGCGTACTGGTTGTCAATCCAGAGCACCAGTCCGAGCGGGCCGCGCGGGATGAGAGGCGTACGCAATATCTCCGCGCCGTCTACGAGAAAAGCAACAGCATCCGTCTGCCAGCGGATCGTATACGCGTGCCATTGGGTGACATCCACGTCCACGGCGCGCCCATCCTGCTGGATGACACCTCCCGCCATCCGCCGCAGGAGACGGGAGACTGGGCGCAGAGCCAGGAGTGGCAGGGCCAGCAAGGCGGGCGCGAGCAGGGGCGTGGGCCAGCGCGGCGAGCGGAACGTTCCGGCGAAGAAGCCGTTGGGAGGGTGCGCCTGCCCTGCCTGCACCAGTGCCGCAGGCACAGGTGAGCCTGTCGAAGGGTCATTGCGAGGAGCGCAGCGACGAAGCAATCCCCGCCCGCGCGAGGAGATTGCTTCTCCGCCAAAAAGCGGTGGCTCGCAATGACACGGTCGCAAGGACAGATAATTCTCCTTTGAGGCGTGGAAGAACCAAGCCGCGTTGGGCAAGGCCGGCAGTCGGCGCGCCCTCCCACCGAAGCCGATGGCGAAGCCGAAGGGATCGTTCCACAGGCCGAAGCCCCAGGTTCCGGGGAGATTAGCGGCTGAAAGGCGGGCGCGCAGGCTCAGGGCGGTGCCCTGAGGCTCTCGAAGGGTCAGGGTCGGATTCCAGGGGAAGGCGC
>CAYZIQ010000072.1:4105-14911 GCA_964478375.1 uncultured Chloroflexus sp.
AGGGCGGTGCCCTGAGGCTCTCGAAGGGTCAGGGTCGGATTCCAGGGGAAGGCGCGGCGCGGCAGGGACATGTAATCGTCTAGTTGCGCCAGGCGATAGCCGCGGCGTGGCCCAGCGGGAATGTCCAACCGCCAGCCGTCTGCCGTTTGTCTCACGCTTGCGCCGGGAGTGTGACGCGGGGTCAGCTCAATGTTCATCCGCTTGTATTATACAGGTTGTTTGCCTGCACTTCGACTTCGGCTTAAGCCTCCGCTCAGACCGACAGACGGGTATAATGGTAGCTGCTACGTAGCTACCATAGTTGACTCGCACGGAGGAACTTATGGAAATTACCTGGTATGGGCATTCCTGCTTCCGCCTTACCGAGCGGAACCTGGCAACGGTGGTGACCGACCCGTTCGACGTCGAGGCGGTGGGTTACGAGCCGCTCAAGCTCAAGGCGGATATCGTCACGGTCAGCCACGAGGCGGCGGGGCACAATTATCTCAACGCGGTCAAGGGATATAGCCACGCCATCACCGGACCGGGCGAATTCGAGATCGGCAGCGTTTTCATTACCGGTGTACAAACGGACGGGCATGGCAAGAAAGCAAGCGAACAGCCGAGCAATACTTTGTACGTGTTCGATTATGACGGCCTGACGGTGGCGCACATGGGCGACTTGCGCCAGGTGCCGACCCAGGCCGAAGTCGAGGCCCTGGGGACGGTGAACATCGTCTTGATTCCGGTGGGCGGAGGCGGCGGCTTGAACGCGGCCAAGGCAGCGGAAGTCGTCAGCCTGCTGGAGCCGAACATCGTCATCCCGATGCACTACGCCACCAAAGGCGCGAAAGTGACGCTTGACTCGCTGGACAAGTTCCTGAAGGAGATGGGCTTGCATGGCCACGACGAGAGCCAGTCTGCTTTGAAGGTCAGCAAATCCGGCCTGCCGGACGAGACGAAGGTAGTTGTGCTGGATTACCAGCATGGCTAGGGAGAATGGCGATGCCTGTCAAACTGGTCATGACCTGGGATATCACGCCCGAACGCGAACAGGAATACTTCGAGTTCGTCATTGGGGAATTCGTTCCGGGCGTTCAACGTCTCGGATTCGAGCCGGTCGAGGCCTGGGCGACCTTGTATGGGGATTACCCGCAAATCCAGATCGGGATGCTGGCGCAAGACCTGCCGAATGTACAGCGCATCCTGCGCTCGGATGGCTGGGAGCAATTGCAAGCGAAATTGTTCGGCTTCGTCAAGAATTATTCGTACAAAGTTGTGCCGGCGCGTAATGGGTTTCAATTTTAGCCCGTCCCCCTTTTCAGCCGCCGCCAACCCAGGGATGAACTGAACACTCAGCACGTATTACTCGTCACCCGTCACTCGTCACTCATCGCTCGTCCCCCCTCACTCGACCGCATGTCCTCCCTTTCCGACGACCTCCTTCGTTGGTACCGCACCCACGCCCGCCCCCTGCTCTGGCGCGGCGATCCAAGCCCGTATGCGATCTGGGTGGCGGTGGTTATGCTCCAGCAGACGCGTTTCGAGACTGTCATACCCTACTACGAACACTGGATGGCGCGCTTCCCGACGGTCCACGCTTTGGCTGCGGCCTCAGAGCGGGAAATACTGATGGCCTGGGAAGGATTGGGTTATTACAGCCGGGCGCGCAACCTGCATTGTGCAGCGCAGGTCGTGGCGGTTGAATGTGCCGGTGAACTGCCGCGCGACACACGCTCCCTGCGTCGCCTGCCGGGGATTGGCCGTTACACGGCCGGGGCCATCGCCTCGATCGCCTTTGGTCTGGATGAACCGGCCCTGGATGGGAACCTGCACCGCGTCTTTGCGCGCCTTTTCGACCTCCGCGAGCCGGCTGACACATCCGCCGGGGAGAGAATCCTTTGGCGGCTGGCTGCCGAGCACCTGCCGCGCGGCCGCGCCGGCGACTACAACCAGGCCTTTATGGATCTGGGCGCGGCGATCTGTACGCCGCGCGCGCCGGATTGCGCGGCCTGTCCGCTGTGTGGACAGTGCCAGGCATACGCGTCGGGCGTGCAGGAGGAGAGGCCAGTGTTGACGCCGAAGCCCTTCGCGCCGCATTACATTGTCACAGCGGCGATCATCGAGAGGGAGGGTAAATTCTTGCTGGCTCGCCGTCCGCAAAAGGGGCTGCTGGGCGGGCTGTGGGAGTTTCCCGGCGGCAAGGTGGAGGCGGGCGAGTCGCCCGAGTCGGCCCTGCGGCGTGAAATACGCGAGGAGCTTGGCGTGGAGATACGCGTCGGAGAGCCTTTCGGCGTCTACCGCCACGCCTACACCCATTTCCGCTTTATACTGCACGCCTTTTTGTGCTACTCTAATGGCAGCGAGCCGCGCCCCCTGGAAGCTGGTGAGCTGCGCTGGGCCTCGCCGGCTGAATTGCCCGCCTACCCGATGGGCAAAGTGGATCGCCAGATCGCTCGGAGATTGGCCGCAGATGAATACCGATGAACATGGATGGGCGATCAAATATCGGTGTTTATCTGTGTTCACACCTGCACTCCCCGGCACTTGCGCCCGGGGCAAGTGTGCAGCAGGCCGTCCCCCGCACCCCGTTCGGGCCGGGAGACCCGGCCTCGCCGGGGCGAGACGGCCTGCGGTTCGGGGCAGGTGTCGCCCCGGCGGGCTACCGGCCCGCTTGCACCTGCGCAAGCGCAGGCGAACGGGGTGCAAGTGTCTGTGGTTGATTATGAACGAGGACGAGTATACACGCGAACGCAAGCGGATGGTGGCCGAGCAGATTGCCAGCCGCGGCCTGCGTGACCCGCGTCTGCTGGCCGCTATGGAAGCCGTGCCGCGTCACCGCTTTGTGCCCCTCGACCATCTGACCTGGGCCTACGCCGACGGCCCGCTGCCCATCGGCTTTGGGCAGACCATTTCCCAGCCATACATCGTCGCCTTCATGACCGACGCGCTGCATCTGACCGGCGCGGAGCGCGTGCTGGAGGTGGGCACTGGCTCGGGCTACCAGGCCGCGATATTGGGGCAGATGGCGGCAGAAGTACACACGGTTGAGTTTATTCCGGAGCTGGCCGTGCAGGCCGAAAAAATGTTGAAGGAATTGGGATTTATGAACGTCCACGTCCACAATGCGGACGGTTCGCTGGGCTGGTCGGAGGCTTCCCCCTACGATGGCATCCTGGTGGCCGCCGCCGCGCCGCGCCTGCCTCAGCCCTTGCTGGATCAACTGGCCGAGGGTGGGCGGATCATCCTGCCGGTGGGCAGCCGCGGCTTTCAGCAATTAGAAATATGGGAGCGGCGGGGGAAGAAATTCGAGCACGAGGCCAGCATCGCGGTGGCGTTTGTGCCGCTGCGCGGGGAACATGGGTGGAAATGATATGCTATGGTGATATCCCACGACCACAGCCAATTAAATTTTCTCTGCTATCCAAACAAGTCCACGTGTGAGCCTGTCCTGACAAGGCCAAGTTCGTCAGCGGTCAGAGTATAGATCAGCAGCCAGTCCGGAGCGATGTGGCATTCACGAAACTTGGCGTAGGCTCCTTTCAAGGGATGATCTTTGCACCGTTGCTCAAGCGCTTGGTCGGAGGCCAACGCGGCGATGACTTCCTGTAGTTGACTCATGTCAAAACCGCGCTTTTGCAGACGCTTGAAATCCTTTTTGAAAGCGGCAGACCGGCTGATCGTGCGCATCAAGACTCCAGGTCAGTGAACAGGGCATCCACACTATCGAAGGTTTCCACATCATGATGTAGCGAAACGTCCTCCATCGCTTTCAGGGTATCAGCATTAGGCACTTCGACTGCAAAGGGCAGCCCCTTGTTCATACTGATCTGGGTAAAGAACAGGTTCACCGCCTGAGTGGTGGTCAAGCCAAGAGTCCGCAGCACATTCTCGGCGTTCTTCTTGACCTGCGGGTCGAGCCGGACAGTGATCGTGGCAGTTTTGGTCATAAGAATCTCCATTCCTTCCTTGAATGTACTGCAATTGTATCACATCTGGATGTTCTTACGCTTTCGTCACCGTGGCAAATACCAGTGGCTTTCGCCCGGTCTCGTTATAGAGCAAAGACTTGACCGCATCCGTGATCGTGCCCTCGGAATCCAGCCCACCGTTGACGATATCCGTCACCTTGCGGCGCACCATCGGGATCAGGTCCTCGCTGTCTTCGGGGGAAATGAAGCCGCGCGTGATGATCTCCGGTTCTTTGATCAGGCGGTTGGAATATTTATCCAGCGTCGCCGTGATGATCAGGATGCCGGCGCGCGAGAGTTGCTCGCGCTCGCGGATGATGTCTTTGCCGATCTCGCCGATGCTCTGGCCTTCCACGAAAACGTAGCCGCCCGGCACGCGCTCGGCCAGCGAGAGTTTCCCGTCCGCCAGTTCCACCACCTGCCCGTTTTCGATGACTGTGATATTCTCGGCCGGGACGCCAACCTGCCCCGCCAGGGCTGCATGGCGCTTGAGGTGGCGCAGTTCACCGTGGATGGGAATGAAGTACTTGGGTCGCACCAGGTTGAGCAGCAATTTCTGCTCCTCCGAGCTGGCGTGACCGGATACATGGATGGGGGAGATGGCATCGTAGATGACAGTCGCCCCCCGCTGGAATAGGCGATTGATGGTCTTGAAAATGGTCTCTTCGTTGCCGGGAATGGGATGTGAGGAGAGCACTACCGTGTCGCCCGCCTTGATATCGAACTGGCGATTGGTGCCGGTGGACAGGCGCCCGACGATGGACGAAGGTTCGCCCTGCGAGCCGGTGCACATCAGTACCACCTCTTTGGCGGGCAGGTTGAGGGCCTCCTCCAGGCCGACCAGGGTTTCGTCAGGAACCTCCAGGTAGCCCAATTTACGCGCCATCTTGGCGTTATCCACCATGCTCATCCCGACGAAAGCCAGCTTGCGTTTGCGCTGCACAGCGGCATTGGCCACCTGCTGCATACGGGAGATGAGCGAGGCGAAGGTGGCGATGATCACCCGTCCCGGCGCGGTGACGAAAACCTCGTCCAGCGCCGGATCAATGACCCGCTCCGAGGGCGTCCAGCCCGGGCGCTCGGCGTTGGTCGAGTCGGCCAGCAGGGCGGTCACGCCGCGCTGGGAGAACTCGGCTAGCTTGGCGAAGTCGGTCGGCCAGTTGTCCACCGGCGTCTGGTCGAACTTGTAATCGCCGCTGTGGACGATCAGCCCGGCCGGCGTGCTGATCCCCAGCCCGACGGCATCCGGGATGGAATGGCAGACGTGGAAGAGTTCCACCTGGAACGGCCCGGCCTGGATCATTTCACCAGCCTGTACCGTGTGCAGGTCGGCTTTAGTCGAGAGGCCGCTGCGCGCCAGTTTGACCTCGATCAGGCCGCGCGTCAGGGGCGTGGCGTAGACCGGTGCCGTGACCTGGCTCAGCAGATGCTGGATCGCGCCGATGTGATCCTCGTGGCCGTGCGTGATGATGATCCCGCTGATGTGCGCGGCCTTGTCGAGCAGGTATTCGAAGTCGGGGATGATGTAGTCAATCCCCAGCATGTCGTTATCGGGGAACATCATGCCAGCGTCCACCACCAGGATGTGTTCGCCGTACTCGTAGGCCATCATGTTCTTGCCCACTTCCCCCAGGCCTCCGAGGGGGACAATCCTTAATTTTTCGTTTTTACTCATTTTTGGTTTCCTCTAAAATATAAAAATACCCCATGCAGAATTCCGCTGGGGTTAACCTTGCCACAGCAAACTGTTCTGAACATCCAAAACTGCCGCAGCCTGCGGACAGTAAAAGTCTGTTTTGGTATTCTCTCAATGAGAAGGGGAAATTGGGGGTGTGCGGGCGGCGAAGCCGCCCGCACACCCCCAATCCCCAATTTATTGAGGTGTTACCTTAATTGTATTGTGTCGTCAGTATAGCAGGGGTGAGATGATTTGTCAAAGGCTATTCGCCGAATTTTTCCGGCGCGTTCGCTGTCCTTCCATAAGCAAATTGACCCTCATCTTGCGCTCCTCGATCTTTTTCTTGAGCCGCCTGCGCTGGCCCTCATCGGTACAGGCCTCCAGCTCGCCGTTCAGCGCCTCGATTTCTTTCAGGCTTTCGATTTCTTCAGGCAATACCCCCGCGTTCTTCATGATCGAATATGCCAGACGGAGGTCCTCCGGCGTGTTGAAATAGTCGCTCAGGTCAATAGGCTTGCCCTTGCCGGGCAGGTCCTCGAATTCGCCGCGCGCCATGGCTTCGCGGATGATCGCCTCTATGGCTCTATCAATGGGCATTGAGAATATCCATTCAGACCTGACGCATCCCCAGCAGACTGCCCAATATCATGCCGATGGCGAACAGGATGAGAGAGAGGGTGAAGGCTGCATAGTTGAACACGAAATTGAGAATGTCTGGCAGAACCCAGGGATTGAACGCTGTGCTGGTGTATGCGCTGGTGGCCAGGAACAACATGTAGATCGAGTAGGCTAGCAAACCAACGCCGCCCACGAAGATGCTGAGGGCAACCAGAGCAAGCAGCGGGGATTGACGTTTGGTCACCTCTTGTTCGTGTTCGGCCTGTACCTGTATGACGAGCGCCTCGGCCTCCGGCCAGGATAACTCAGTCTTATCGCAAATATCCAGGATAATGTCCTCGGGGTTAGCCGCCCCGCTCAGGCGGTCAACGATGTAGTTGGTGAGGTCTGGCGTATCCATGCCGATATTATAGCGGGTATTTTGTCTCATATCAAAAATAAGGGAAATTGGGAGGTGTGCGGGCGGCTTCGCACCCTTGGGGTATGCTTCGCGACGCCCACACACCTCCAATCCCCCCATTGATTGCAATGATACGTAACTTTGCTGGGGGTGATAGAATTGGTTCAGAACGAAGTTCTGATCCTTGGAGGTTGGATGGACCCATCCCGGCTGCGCGCCCGTTACCGGCGCATCATGGCTTTCTTTGCACGTACCACGGTCAGCTTCATCTTTTGGGAGCTTGTCCTGCCGCGCCTGGGCTTGCGGGGACTGACCCGGCGGACGCGTCCCGCCCGCTATCACAACACGGCGGCCCAATTCCGCGCCTTGGCCATTCGTATGGGCGGGGTCATGATCAAGGTCGGTCAGTTCCTATCCTCGCGGCTGGACGTGCTGCCGCCGGAAATCACCGACGAGCTTTCCGGTCTGCAGGACGAGGTTCCGCCCGAAGATTTTCAGGATATCCGTCTCATCGCCGAGGCTGAACTCGGCGCCGGGCTGGATGAGAAATTCGAGTTCTTCGATCCGACGCCCATGGCGGCTGCCTCCCTCGGCCAGGTGCATCGCGCTCGCCTGTGCCAGCGTAGTTCCGCATCGCAGCCGTTTTGCGACGTGGTGCTCAAGGTGCAGCGTCCGCATATCGAGCAGTTGATCGAGGTTGACCTTTCGGCCCTGCGCAAAGTGGGCGGCTGGCTGGAAAAGTATCGTCCCATCCGTGAGCGGGCTGACGTTCGCGCCCTGATCGAGGAATTTGCGACCACCATTCACGAGGAAATTGATTACCTGGCGGAAGGGCGCAACGCGGAGACCTTTCGCGCCAACTTCGAGGGTCATCCGCGCGTGCACGTGCCGCGCGTCGTGTGGGATCACACCACGCGCCGCGTCCTGACCCTGGAGGATGTCTTTGCCATCAAGATTACCGACTACGAGGCAATCAGCGCGGCCGGTATTGGACGGGGCGAGGTCGCGCGCCAGTTGCTGGATGCCTACCTGAAGCAGATTTTCGAGGACGGCTTCGTCCACGCCGACCCGCATCCGGGCAACCTGTTCGTGACGCCTCTGCGCACCCGAACCGAGGACGGCAAGACCGATTGGAAGCTGACCTTCGTGGATTTCGGCATGGTTGCGCGCGTCCCGGCGGAACTGCGCGACGGTCTGCGCGAGATGGTCATCGGCGTGGGGACGCGCGATGCGGCGCGGCTGGTGCGCGCCTACCAAACGCTGGACATGCTCTTACCCAGCGCTGACCTGAAACTAATCGAACAGGCCGAAGCCAAGATGTTCGACCTGTTTTGGGGCAAGCCCATGAGCGAGCTCCGCAAGATCAGCCACAAGGACATGCACCGCTTTGCTTATCAGTTCCGTGAGCTGATGTATTCGATGCCGTTCCAGCTTCCACAGAATCTGCTCATGTTGGGGCGTACAGTAGCCATCCTTTCCGGCATGTGCACCGGCCTGGACGCAGACTTCAACCTGTGGGTCCAGCTTGCACCGTACGCGCAAAAGCTGGTGGCCGAGGAAGCCGGTTCCAACTGGCGGGTCTGGCTGGACGAGGCGGGCGAGCTGCTGAAGGCGCTGATCGCCATCCCTTCTCAGGCCGGGCGCGTGTTGTCCCAAATGGAGCGCGGCGACCTGCTCGTGCAAGCGCCTCAGATCAATCGGCAGCTTGCTTATCTGGAGAGGGCGACCTATCGCTTGATCGGCAGCCTTATCTTCGTCTCGCTGATGCTGGGGGGTGTGCTGCTCTACAATGCCGGGGATGGGTTGTTCGCTGGCATCCTGCTAGCCGCTTCTGGCATTGCTCTCGTTTGGACAATATTCTTCGCCGGGGGACATTGATAAGATCAAGTAAGAACCCGTTTTCTTCGAGAAAACGGGTTCCTTCTACAAACCCTTTATCATCCGCTCGTATTCGTCATGAGCACCGATCCAAAACCACATAAAGTCTGCGCCGTCTTTTACTGCAATTGCTCTGTGGTTGCTTCCCACTCGAACTGACCAAACTATCCCAACTTTCTTGAAGTGCAGGGAGGGATGCGATGGATCCTTTTTAAGCAACTCGAATTTCTTTTTTGCAGCATCTTGAATAGCTTCCGGGAGACCATCAAAGCATCTCCAAAAACGGCGCGTCGTCCGGTGCATTTAGAGTTCCTTCAAACGCCCCATAGCTTTATCCTCGAAGGCTTCTTCAATGAGGAAATCCAACTTTCCCGCTTCCGAATCTTCCTTTATTTGCTTATCCCATTGCTGCCAGTCCCTCTCTGAAAACCACTGCCGCAGGCGAACATACTCTTCCCAAGGAAGAGATTCGATCGCGGCCTGAATTTCTTGTACCTTTGTCATTAATGCCTCTAACTCTGGTCGGTTTCTATGCCGGCTTGGCTTTCTTCTCGTGTTCTTCCATCTTGTTGATGGCGGAGTCGATCATGCTGCGCCAGGCGAGCAGCATCTCCTTGCGTGCCTTGCGGTGGTGTTCCATGAATTCGGGCGGGAAGAGTGCCTCAAAGCCGGCGCACATTTCTTGACGGGCGGCGCGGGCATGTTGGCGCACCTCTTCGGGGATTTTACCTTCAAACGGTTTGTTCTTACGGGCGGTTTGTTCGGCCATAGTTACACTCCTTACTGTGCGAGGCTATAACAGTAACCTCACTTCAGCTACCATTATAGCGCGGAGTCGATGGGCGGGCAATGTGTCAATCTTCGATTCCCGCCAATCTCTTTGCCAGCCGCATCTTATCCCCCAAGTCGGCCAGCCGCGCCAGCATGATCCTCTGCGCCTGCGGCGATCCAGCCCCATGCAAGGACTCCACGAGATAGGCGACCGCGCCCGGTCCCAGCGTGAGATTCTCCACCAGCCGGAGCATCCGGCAGCGATCCTCTGTCGTGTACTGAGCCACACTGTGCAGATACTTCTCCAGGCGAGGACCTGTCTCCGGGTTGGCAAAATCCTTCTTGGATGGCAGCGTGACGAGCAGCCCTCCGGCGATATCCTGCGCCAGCCGCGCGATCTCATATGGGAAACGCGTCACGTTGAGCTTGCACACATTCGCCAGCAGCGGATCAATGAGGTAGGTGCCTGAGGCCGTCGGTTTGCCTTCTGTTGAGCAGGCGATGCCACAGGCGTACATCGTCTCGTTGAGGTGGATCATCTCGACGATCTTGTCCTTGACGTGGGCCGCCTTGTCTGTGCCCTGGTATTGGGCCAGCGACTGGGCCGCGCCGATTACCACGTCGCCGACGCCTGTCTTGCAGCCGCCGTAGCTTTGGCGGTGATAACCGGCAAAACGCTCGACGAGCAGCCCGCTGAAAGCGAATTCACCTGCCATGAACACCCGCTCCCACGGAACGAACACATCCTCGAGGAGGATCACCGCCTCGTGCCCGCCGAACTCGCGGTTGCCCACGTCGAATTGACCCTCCTCCAGCTTACGCGAGTCGGAGGGCTGCCGTCCGTAGATCATGAGCACTCCCGGAGCGTCCGCCGGGATCGCAAAGGCGACCGCGTAGTCTCGATCCTCCTCCGAAAGCGTCTGTGTTGGCATGACGATGATCTCGTGCGAGTTCAGCGCCCCGGTTTGGTGGAGCTTGGCGCCGCGCACCACGATCCCATCCGGTTTCCTCTCTACGATGTGGACGAACAGATCCGGGTCAGCCTGCTGTGAAGGCTTCAGCCGCCGGTCGCCTTTCGGGTCCGTCATCGCCCCGTCCACCACCAGATTCTGTTCCTGCACATGCTTCAGGTATTGCCGGAACCTGACGTGATAGCCTGTTCCCAGCGACTGGTCCATTTCGTAAGTGACCGAATCCAGCGCGTTGACCGCGTCCATGCCCACGCAGCGCTGGAAACAGCAGCCGGTCATCTGCCCAAGCAGGCGCAACATCTTCACTTTGGCCACCAGATCAGCCGTGTTCTGGTGCAGGTGCGTGAAGCGATTGACTTTCTTCCCCGTCAGGCTGGAAGTGGTCAACATCAAGCCAGCGTATTCGGGCTGCTGGGCCAATTCGTACGTCATCGCGCAGACGTTGAGGGAGGGGCGTACCAAGGGGTGGTCAACCGGGTTCTCGGCCTGCTGGCCCATGATGAAGACCCGCTTCTTCATCCTGCTCAGGCTTTCGATATA
>CAYZIQ010000073.1:0-6088 GCA_964478375.1 uncultured Chloroflexus sp.
GGAAGGGGGAAAGGGGGTAGGGGTGAGGGCGGATAACCCCGCCCGGATGGACGAACTCTGTCCGCTCTGCCAGCACGCGTTGCGGACGATTTTTACTGGCAAATCCATGATTGCAGCCTCGACCTCTTCGGCGTGCGAGCCGGTCACCACGATGACGGGAGAAAGGTCCGCAGCCAGAGCGATTTGCGTCACAGTACGGATGAACGGCTGCCCGCGCCAATCCAGCAATTGTTTGGGCTGGCCGAACCGCTCCGATGCGCCTGCGGCCAGGATGATGCCTGCTATTTTTTCGTGAACAGAATAAATGGCAGACGGCTCATGGCTTATGGCAGTTAGCGGATAGCCGCCCTGAGTGGACGCCGCGCTCTTTTCGGCGGCAGTCGAAGGGCCTCCGGTGGCTGACGGCGGATTAAGGGAGGCGGTGATTACTGCATCATAACAGTGGAGTAACTCGCCTGCCATCTTGCCTGCCAGACTTTGCAGCTCGGCCGTGTCTGCCTGGTTGAGCAGGGCGATGCGCCGCGTCTGCGGTGGGATGTTCTTCAAACCGCCCGCGGGGTGGGTGAGGACGCGAATGACTGATTCGGGTGTTACCGTTTGTCCTATGTCCAATCCGCTCAAACGGGCGAAGATTTCCGGGCGATGGACGTATTCGTTGGTGAGCGGCTTTCCCAGCGCAGACAGCCCGGCAACGACGGCCACCGTCTCGACGAATTTTGGGATGACCGGCTCGTGTTCCGCCGGGGCCTTGAGCGGTTTCCCCAGCGCCCCATCCGCCTCAATGAGTAGGGGAACGCGAGAATTTTGGGTAATTGCGCGTAGCCAATATAACAAACTATTATTTAGCCCTTTCAACCTATCCCCCTCGGCCGGGCCGGTCACCAGCGTCACGCCGGGGGCAAGCAGCGGCTCACTTGCGGGCCGAGCCGCCTCTTCCGCCAGGACGAAATGCCGGTCTGCCCACGCGGCCTGCCACGCACCGAGGTGCGTCGTGGTTGTGACTGTTGCTGGGGCGAGGGTGCGCGCCAGTTGGAAGAGCGCGGTGGTCTTGCCGCCCGCGCCGACCAGCGCGAGGCAGGGCACGTCTGTGAGGCGAAAGGCTTCAGCAAGGTTCATGGCATTTGCCACATGGGCACGACGGCGCAAGAGTAACCATCCCTTTGCGTCTTTGTAAACTGGTGGTTAAGTCCACAGCCGAGCGCGTAATTCTGTCTGCGACAAAATCGCCTCCAACACGCCGCCGCCGACTGCCAAAGCTTTATCGGAAACCATCTGGCATAAATGCGGGTCGTCGCGCGGGTCTACGTCGCCGATCTTCACACCCCGCACCACCGTCAGGCCAGGGTGGATCAGTCCGCGTAAAATGCCTTTGAAGGGACTGACCACTGAACACTGATTACCGATTACTGCGATCAGTTGCCCCTCCTCCACATGCTCACCAATATCGGTATGAGCCGCAACTACCCCGTCACACGGTGCACGCAGGACGCGCGCCGGGTCGCCTTCGGGCGCGCCTGTATCCGCTTCGGGGCCCCCGCGCCAGTAGACCCGTCCCAGCATGTGTCCGCGTCGGGTCTCGATGGCAGCCTGACAGTTTACACCAGCTTCGAATCCAGGGCCGAGGCCGAGGTACAACGGGGGCGAGTAGCCGATCGGCTCGGGCGGATGTTTGGTCATGCGCCCGTCCACGATGACGGCGGGATGCAAAGCTTTGGCCGAGGCGCAATACGGGTCCACCAGCACCGGGATTTGCTGCTTGCCCAGGATGGTCAGGATGCGCAGACTGTCGGTTGGGTCGTTGACGCGCCGGGCGCTGATCCCCTCGATAGTGATCTCTCCGGCATAGACGGCCTCGGCAAACGAGACGCTGCGCCGCACGGCCAAGGGTTCAGGCAATTCGGTAATGGCCACGCGCAGGCCGGAGCGGATCAGGCGGATGGCGACGCCGGTCGCCAGGTCGCCCCCGCCGCGGATTAGAACGATGGATGGCATAATCGGACGCTGACGAGCGCGGACACTTGCACCTGCGGCAAGTGCAGGTGTGAACGCGGACGATTCATTTTGTCTCCCATGTTTTTGTTGACTTTCGATCGTTGTCGAAGGCTTTTCGCCGGAAGTCAGGCTTGGGGCCAAAATTGAGTAATAGCCCAACTTCATAAGGCGTGGCGCGCAGATAGTTTAAAAGCTGGGCTTCATGTTCGGGAGCAATGCTTTGGGCAGCTTTCAGTTCAACGATAACCCGGTTTTCCACAAGCAAATCGGCGAAATATTCGCCTACAATTTCGCCCGCAAAATACACAAATATCTTTGCCTGTTGTTCGACCTTGAGTCCCATCTGGCGCAAGGCTATTGCAAGTGCATTTTCATAGACCTTTTCGAGGAAGCCATAGCCAAGTTCCGGGTAGACCACTTTGAAGAAGGCATGGAGAATTTTATCCGTGATGTCGCTATGTTTCAACGGAACGTTTGGTGTATTTTGATTTCCCCTGCGTTTTTGCATGCCAGCTTTCTCCTCTTGTATCCGAATTCTTATTTCCTTATCCGCGTTCTTCCGATGTCTATCCGCGTCTAATAGCTCAACCTCTCCGCGTAATTCCGCGTTCATCCGCGTCCTATATTTTACCCAGCCCGCGTAACACGCGCTCCGGCGTCAGCGGGAAATCATCGAACCACACCCCAGTCGCATCGTGGACAGCGGCGGCGATGGCCGGCGCCAGCGGCAGGAAGGGCAGCTCGCCCAGTCCGCGCGCCCCCCACGGACCGATGGGATCCGGCACCTCGACGATGACCGGCTCGACCGCATCGGGGATATCCAGGACGGTCGGGATGAGATAGGTGCTGAGCTGGTCGGTCAGCACGTAGCCATCCTTGGTCTGGAAGTTCTCCAGCAGGGCATATCCCTGTGCCTGGACGACCCCGCCCTCGATCTGTCCTTCGACCAGAGCTGGATTGATCGCCTGCCCAACGTCGTCGGCAGAGACGACACGTAGTACCTTGATGAAGCCGGTCTCGGTATCCACTTCCACTTCGACGGCCTGGGCCACATAGGCGTAAGCGAAGTTAGGCTTGGAGTGGCCGGTTTCCTTATCGAAGGGGGTGGTCTGTGGGCCGAGAAAAGTGTATTCTGCAATCGCCGGACGTTCCTCGGCTTTCCACTTTGCCAGCGCGGTCTCCCCCGCGCCTTTCAGTGCGTTGCCAGCCATGAAGGTCATGCGCGAGGCCGAGGAGCTGCCGGGGTTGCCCATGTCCACCGTGTCGGAGGTCATCAGCGTGACTTTCTCGACCGGCACGCCAACCGCCTCGGCGGCCATTTGAACCATCACCGTGTGGGCACCCTGTCCAACCTCCGCGCCGGCGTGCCAGGCGACGACGCGTTCGATCTCGTCCTTTCCGTGCAGCTCGACTCGCGCCCACGAATTTTCTTGGTAACCGAAGCTGAAGCCCACGTTCTTGAAGCCGCAGGCGAAGCCGCAACCGCGACGAGTGACGAGTGGCGCGTGACGCGTGACGTTGGACGTTTGACGTTGGACGTTTGACATTGGACGTGCCTCCGACCAACCGAATTTATCGCGCGCCGCCTCGATGACCTGCACGACGCTGACCGGACCTGGAACCGGCGTGCCAACATTGAGCGTATCTCCAGGCCGGAGCGCATTGCGCCAGCGGAACTCGACAGGGTCCATTCCGAGCTTTTCGGCCAGTTTATCCATCTGCAGCTCGGCCATGAAGAGAGCTTGCGGGGCGCCGAAACCCCGAAAAGCGGCCGAAGGGATGTTGTTCGTATATACCCCGTACACGTCGGTCTTTACATCGGGGATGAAGTATGGCCCCGTGGAGGTGATGGTCGAATTGCCCAGCACCTTGTTGGAGGTGTACATGTATGCCCCGGCATCGGCGATGATCTCGCTCTCGGCCGCCACCAGCTTGCCGTCTTTGGTCGCGCCCCATTTGGCGCGCAGCCGCATGGGATGGCGCTTGCCGTGCCCAAGGATGGATTCCCTTCGACTCCAGATGATCTTGACAGGGCGGCGCGCGCCGATCTGGTCGAGGCGCCAGGCTGCCAGCCCTAATACGATCTGCACGGACAAATCCTCCCGTCCGCCGAACGCGCCGCCGATAGCCGGGTAGCTGACGCGCACCTGCTCCTCCGGTAAGCCGAGCGCGTGGGCGATTTGGGCGCGGTCGGTGTGGGTCCACTGGCCGGCCGCTTTTACGGTCACGCGCCCCTCCTCGTCAATGTAAGCCAACCCAGCCTCGGGTTGCAGATAAACGTGTTCCTGAATGGGCGTGAAGTATTCGCTTTCCACGATGACATCCGCTTTGGCGAAACCAGCTTCGATATCCCCTTTGCGGATGCGGTCGTGCACGCAGACGTTGGAATCGCCCAATTTGGGGTGCACCAGCGGCGATCCGGGCTGCATGGCTGTCACCGCGTCCGCGACGACCGGCAAGTCCTCGTATTCAACCGCGATGAGTTTGAGCGCTGCTTCGGCAACCTTCTCCGTCTCGGCCACCACTGCCGCCACCTGGTCGCCCACGAAGCGGACGACGTCGCCGCACAGCACAGGCTGGTCTTGCCTCTGTAGGCCGTATTCGTTGACCGGCACATCTTTGGCTGTGAGAACCAATGCAACCCCGGGAACTGCTTCGGCTTTGGTGGTGGCAATGCTCACCACGCGGGCGTGCGGCCGCCCGGCGAACAGGATTTTCATGTGCAGCATACCTGGCATCGAGAGGTCACCGGAGTAGAGCGCCGCGCCCGTGACCTTGTCGCGCGCGTCAATGCGGGGAATGGATTGACCGACGGAAGATTTTGTGCTCATATACTTTATCTCTTGTACCTTTTCGCTTTACGTCCCGATGGCGGGACATCCACAGCGGTATAGCGCGGCGGCCCCAGCACCCGATAGGCAAAGGCGTAGATGGTCGAGTAGAGGCCTATCAACAATATCAGAACGACGAAGAAGAACGCCAAAACGGCTTTCAAGTTGTTGTAGCCTGCAATCGGTCCGGCAATGCTTGCCAGGGCAGGGATTTTCCACACCCAATCGGGAAAATATATGTACCCAAGCCATTCCTGGGGGATTGGCCAGCCCTGGCCGAGGCCGTAATTCACCAGCAGAGCTGCACTCGCAAAGGATAACGACGGGATGATCAAGATCAAGATACAACCGATGCCGCGCCAGATTGGATGAGCCTCGCGTGGGCGAGGGGGGATTTGACGTGTGTATTTTGCGTATTTTCCCATGCCGAACCTCCTGTAGAGGCAGGTCACACCTCTCCAGCGCTCGCGTCCTCGATTGCTTTCACGATTTTGTAGTAACCGGTACAGCGGCATAAGTTGCCGGTGATCGCTTGAGCGATCTCGCCTCGCGAAGGATGTGGCTTTTCTTCCAGCAGTTTCGCTGCCGACATCAGGAATCCTGGCGTGCAGTACCCGCACTGCACCGCACCATCCTCGATAAATGCGCGTTGCACCGGGTGTAGCCGTCCCCTTCTCCCATCTTTGGGAAAGGGGCCGGGGGCTTCGCCCTGAGCTTGTCGAAGGGTGAGGTCTGCCAGCCCTTCCACCGTCACGATCTCTGCGCCGTGGGCGCGCGGCGCAGGTACCAGGCAGGCCATTACCGCCTTGCCGTCCAGGTATACGGTGCACGCTCCGCACTCGCCCTCTGCGCAGCCTTCCTTCGTACCGGTCAGCCCGGCCTCTTCGCGCAGCAGTCGCAGGAGAGATTTGTCGTAGCCACTGGTGAAAGTGTACACTTTGCCATTGATCTTCGTGTGGATGGGCGACATGAGACGTGAGACGTGAGACGTGAGACGTGTGACGTGTGACGTGCTGACGTGTGACGTGCTGACGTGTGATGTGTCAACGTGTGACGTTTTCCCCCACAGCAGCACCGGATCGGACGGGGGCCCGGCCTGTTCGCCTCGACCAGCCCTTCGACTTCGCTCACGGCAAGGCTCGGCGCGAGCCTCGCTATCAGTGATAGCGCGCAGCCCGCGCAGGGTCAGCACGCGCACCATCTCGCGGCGGTAAGCCGCCGAGCCGCGAATGTCGTCAATCGGGCGGGCGGCTTGAGCCGCCAGT
>CAYZIQ010000073.1:6188-14649 GCA_964478375.1 uncultured Chloroflexus sp.
GAGCGCCACGTTGACGACCGAAATGGCCTGGGCGCGGCGCAGGGCTAGTTTCATGAAAGCCCCGTGCTGGTCCTCCTTCATGGCCTGGAAGGCAATGTCTACCAGCATCTCGTCCGCTTGCATGATCGTTTTACGCACGCCGGTATAGAATTTGCTCAACGGCACCTTGCGCTCCCCGCCGGATGACTTAAGCGTCACCCACGCGTCTAGCGCCATCAACGGCGTGATCGTGTCGTTGGCAGGGGAGGCGGTGATGAGGTTGCCGGCCACCGTCCCTCGGTTGCGGATTTGCGGTGCGCCGACTTCCCAGGCAGCGCGTGCCAACGGATAGGCGCGCTCGCGCAAGAGTTTGGAAGCCGCGCAGTGGTTGTGCGTCACCAGCGGGCCGAGGTGGATGACCTCCGCCTCGTCCAGCGTGATGCGATCCAGGTCCGCGATGCGGGAAATGTCAATCAGGGTTTCGATGCTGGGGCGGAGGCCGCGTTCCAGTTCAAGCATCAGGTCGGTTGCTCCGGCCACGATGCGGGCGCGTTCGCCACGCTCGGTCAGGATGCGGACGGTCTCGTCAATCGAAGTTGCGGTGATGTATTCGTTCCACATGGCTCAATTAAACCATAAACCCCCTAAAAGCGGGGATGGGTGGCACGTAATAACGACTTCCCTGGCCTAGCCCGCCACCGTTCGTGCCGCGAGCACGGGCACGCCGGTGCGAGACGGCAGGGCAGGCAGTCGTTCGGAGGAAAAGCGACTGAAGTCGTTCTTATGCGATACGTTTGTGCGGTTTTCGTAATCTGCTGAGTTTATACTTATTGTCCCGCGCTGCCGGTAATGACCTGGTAACGGCGGTCGTAGCTCTCGATGACCTGGCGTGCCAGCGCCTCCACGTTGCGGATGGCAGCCTTGAGGCCCTCGCCGCCGGTCGAGGCTTCCACCGTATCGAGGGCGCTGCTGATCTGGTTGCCGAGGTCGAAGAAAGCCGCGTCGAAGGCGTAGATTTGCACCAGCTCTTTTTCGTTGATTTTCACGGCATCGAAGAAACCAGAATAGCCGTAGGAGGCGTTTTTGATCCGGTCACTGAAGGTGCGCAGCTTCAGCGCGATCGAGTCGACCTCATCCAGGAAATCGAGCTGGCCTGCCTCTCCAATATCTTTTTGTAAGGATGAGGCGCGCCTCGCGAGTTCGGTGTAACGCAGTGCGACCTGGTCGCGCAAAAGTTTATCAGCCGCGCGCCGGTTGGTGCGTTCGACATAACCACTGAATCCGGGAACGTAGCTCAACAGTTTCTTGAAGATATCTTGCTGCCCCTTAACGGTTTCGAAAAGGTCGCTCATTTTGCCTCCAATGCAGAGATGGTTATCGCTTTTTGACTACTCGTTCTCATTATAGCCTGAGATTGCAGTTATAATCAAGCGACTCGGTTTGGATCACACTTATTTACGTCCTCGGGCTGGGAAAGTTTCTCCCTCTCATTCTCCCGAAATCGAAAGAGACACAAACTATTGCAAGGAGCAGAAAATGATCGTTACAACCAAGCAGCTTTTTACGGCAGCTTATGGCAAGTACGCCATCGGCGCTTACAACATCAATAACCTGGAGCAAACCATGGGCCTGTTCCGCGGCAATTTGGACAGCAAAGCCCCCTTTATTATCCAGATAAGCAAGGGCGCGCGTTCCTATACTCACAAGCGGATGCTCGAGGGATTGATCCGCGCCGCCGACGAAATCTTTCCGGAGGCCATCTTCGCTGTTCACCTGGATCATGGCGATGAAGAAGCCTGTTATGACTGCATCAACAGCGGTTTCTACAGCTCGGTCATGATAGACGCCAGCCATGAGGAGTTCGATAAAAATGTTGCCATCACGAAAAGGGTGGTCGAGGCAGCCCACGCCAGAGGCATCGTGGTCGAGGCGGAGCTGGGTCAGTTGGGCGGCGTGGAAGAGCACGTCAAGGTGGACGAGGCCAATGCCAAGCTGACCAACCCCGACCAGGCCAAGGAGTTTGTCGAGCGCACCGGTTGTGACTCGCTGGCCTGCGCCATCGGTACCAGCCACGGGGCCTTCAAATTCACGGGCAGCCAGGGATTACACTTTGATGTGCTGGCGGATATCCAAACGCGGCTGCCGGGTTTTCCGCTCGTCATGCACGGCTCCAGCTCTGTCCCTCAGGAAGAGGTGGAACGCATCAATAAGGCCGGCGGCAATTTGAAAGGTGCCAGGGGTGTGGACGAGAACCAGTTCAAGCGCGCCGCCGAATTGGGTGTGACCAAGGTCAACATTGACACCGATGGTCGCCTGGTGTGGACGCGCGTCCACCGCGAGTATTTCCTCGAACATCCTGAAAACTTCGACCTGCGGCCGATTGGCAAGGTTTTCATGGGCGAGTATGCCAAGTTCATCGCTCACAAGAATGAGAAACTTGGCAGCGCCGGTCAGCTCGAAGCCGTCCGCAAATTGGTGAAATAGATTCCATTCTCCCGGAGACTCACAGTCTCCGGGGAAATAATTTTGCCTATGCCCGCTACCGATCAGGGCGTGACCCGCGACCGTTATATGCTCATCCCGCGCGTTTTGATCTTCGTCACACGCGGCGATAAGGTTTTACTTCTCAAGGGGGCTCCCACCAAACGTCTATGGGCGAACAAATACAACGGTGTGGGCGGACACGTCGAGCGCGGCGAAGATGTGCTTGCTGCGGCTCGGCGCGAACTGCATGAGGAGACGGGGCTCACCGCTGATCTTTGGCTGTGTGGAACGGTGGTGGTAGAGACAGGCGAGAATCCCGGCATCGGCGTTTTCGTATTTACCGGTGAATGTTCGCAAGGGGAACCAAAGCCGTCCGCTGAGGGGAGGCTGGAATGGGTGCTCTTTGCCGAGGTGCCGGACCTTCCCGCCGTCGAGGATTTGCCTGTTTTGCTGGAACGCATCCAAAAAATGAAGCGCGGCGATTCCCCCTTCTCGGCGCGCTCGTTTTATGACAATGATGATAAGCTGGTCGTAGAATTTACCCAATGACGTTTAATGGATAATCTTACTTTACTTCCAGTTTTTTCTTCAACTTTCCTACCGCGGTGACCAGCGTGACAAGCTCTTGATTGACCAGTTTCAACCTTTGGCGGAGCACTTCCAACGCTCGCTCATCACCAACTTCGCCGAGGAGCTGGGTGGCCATCAGGCGGTCTTCGAGGTTCTTACCCTCGAGCAATTCCAGCAGGGAGGGAATCTGGCTGGTTTTACTCATATCGCCGGAAGCTTACAGTTTATAGCCGATCTTGCGCAGGAAGCCCTTCCGCCAGGCGATGCCTTCATCGTCTTCGATGCCTTGGGGCGACGAACCATCTATCACGCCCAGGATGCCGCGCCCCTGCTCCGTTTCGGCCACAATGACCTCAGTCGGGTTGGCGGTGGCGCAGAAGATGCGGCACACCTCCGGCACCAGCTTGAGCGCGTTCAGCACGTTGACGGGATAGAAGCCCTCGGCCAGGAAGACGATGAAGCTGTGCCCCGCGCCGATGGCCTGGGCGTTCTTCTTCGCCAGGGCGATCATCGCCTCGTCCGTGCCGCTCCAGCGGACGAGACACGCGCCGGAGGCCTCGCAGAAGGCCAGTCCGAACTTGATGCCCGGCACGGCATTGACCAGCGCCTCGTGGATGTCTTCCACGCTCTTGATGAAGTGCGTCTGGCCGAGGATGAAGTTGACCGCTTCGGGTTTTTCGATTTTGAGGGGGATGAGTTGCATGGGGAAATCCTCCTGTGCTATCTTATTGGGTTAGTATATCTTCTTTGGACTGCTCTCTCGAGGCAATGACCTAAAACTCCAACTTCCTTTGTGCGAAATACCCGTCTATTGATCGCTCGATGCGATTCTTTACGGGCAGCAAAACAGCTATCCCCTGAGGTGGATAAGACTCTATAGAGTTGAAAAAGGGTTAGTTTAAGGTGTACTGATTTTTTAAGGTTTCGACCTGTTGAGCAAAGTATACCCCAGGTGTACGGGGCGTGCACGCCCCGTACACCTGGGCGGGCGGCCGATAGTCCAGCGCCTGATGTGGGCGTTCGTGGTTGTAGAGGCGAATATATTGGTCCAGATTGCGGTAGGCCTCCTTCGGGCTGACATACTCGTGGAGATAGACTTCTTCGTACTTGACGGTGCGTCATAATCGTTCGGTGAAGATGTTATCCTGGGCGCGTCCACGGCTGTTCATGCTGATCTGAACCTTAATTATGCCCGTTTCCGTGTCTAAATTTCCTTATCCACTTAAGATCATCGGCTCAATGATCAACTCTCCATAATCTGCGGATGATCGGTCCGGCCACCTGGGGCCGGCACGATAGGCATAGACAACCAGGGTTCTCCCTAGCTCCCCTGATTCGACGGCGTCGTGAACATAGACGTATGCATCCACGAAACGCATGACCAATGCAACCAGGGCGACTTTCTCGCTGGATCGCGCCGCCGCGATCATCGCATCCACTTCCTGCAGACCTAACGCGATGGGCGTCTCGCAGAAAACGTGTTTTCCTCGCTGCAAAGCGGCAACCACGTAGTCATGATGGATGTGGGTTGGATAGCAGACATCAATAGCGTCAACTGTATCATCATCGAGGAGTTTCCAAGGGTCAGTAAGTCCAGGAACACCAAAGGAATTAGCCAGTTCCTTCACCTTGGGCTCTCGCCTTCCGACGATACCCGCAATTTCCACATCGGTCATTCGTGAATAAGCTCCCGCATGGACGCTACCAGTCCATCCGGCGCCAAGAATACCGATACGCATATCTGCCCTCTTTAAGTGTGTGTCTCTCGTCGGGCTGGCCGCCCAACGGATGGGCTCACCGGGCGCAAGCGGAGCGAGCGTCCGGTGGAGCCAGTGTTGGGCGCACTCATAAGATACAAATGCCTATCGCAGCAAAACTGTTGCCAAAAACCAAGCATAATCGTTCATCAGCATGAAGGCAATCATCGGACCAATAGAGTTGCGTGCGCGCTTGAAAACGAGGCCAAAGGCCAGCATTATTGTGGCAAAAACAAGGGAATATGCTCCTTGAGAAAATGCGTGCAGAAGCGCGTAAATGGCGACTGTCAGAAGGAGACCCCATGACCACGTCTTAGTCTCACTTTTGAAAATACGGTCTGTATTGTGGATAAGCCAGATGACAAAAAAGACTTCGAGAGGGCCATAAGCTAGTAAGCCTAAGATTGCAAGGATGGCATAACCGAGAGAAACATGGTGAAAGGCTGGCAATTGAATGCTTGTGGTGAGATGCTTGGCAAGAAGTGATAAGTAAGCGAAGTAAATAAGAGCGATACCGGCAGCCAAGGCGAGGCTAATGAGCAGATGTTTGGTCGTGATGCCATAATCGGCTGGTTTGTCCTTACAAAGGATAGAGAAGATAATAGGGAGGAGACCGACCAGGATGATTTCGGAGAGGATCGGAATTAAAGCAAGGGAAGGTTGTTGCTGAAGTGCTGACCGATCGAGGGCGATATCATGGGGAAGGAAAATCGCAATCCCCGCAGCCACAGCAAACGTACCGAGAAGGTTCCAGATCCAAGTGGCCGCGACTTGCAACTTGGGATTTAGGAGAAACGACCTTCGAGATGGTGATTGCATAAGAAAGCCTCCTACTGGATCTGTAGTGCGCCTAACGGCTGGCGGCTCACCTGCGCGGCGGCTGGGGCGACGGGCCTGCGGTGGAGACCTCGGTGGCAGGCCCAGCCACCCTCGCAACCCGCCCGCTCAGCCGCGTCAGGTGAAGCCGCGGGTTGGGCGGCGTTCATTCGGACTATTGCGTTATTTTCCGCCTTAATATTGAGCGGGGCATCCCAATCTATCTGAAAATGCGCCGCACTATGCTGTAATTTATGGCCGTGTACAGCAACCCAAAAAGAATATCGTAACAATAAGAAAAGCGGGAACTCTCTCAAGGCCACCTTCTATGACACCGCTAACAGTCAGTTATTCCAAGTGGTGCTTCTACCAACATTCCGATTATTGTACCAATCCTCCAAAGCTTCAGAAATCGGTGCTGCACTTCCAGCTTCTCACCTTCCATGGCCTTCGCTCGCTGAAAAGCTCGGCTCCCCCTTGTTTCCCTCTCGAGGCTAACATTCCGATGCTGCAAGGTTCACTTCATGTTGCGGGCTGCTGGTTGGCACCTCCTCCTTGGAGGGATACAGCGCTTCAGCACCATCGGTCGCCCGAAAGCACTGGCTGCCTGCTACGTGGCCCGCTGGCGGTTACCGCGACCGGACTTCCCACCGGCCAGCCGTTGACAGCTTCAGAACACACGAGCGGGATGTTAGGCTGCTCAGGTGAGTGCAAAACACAGGCCGAAAACTGAAGGGCCTTCTACAATACCGATAGTATACTTGACATGGTATCCATCTTGTGCTATAATTTGACTTGGTGGGGTGCCTGGCGTGGCGATTTTCAAACTCAAAAAGGAGATGCAAAATGGCAGTCAATCTGGACAAACTGATGGCACTTAAAGGTGCCGTTGCCGCTGGTGAGTTCGGTGTGGGTGGGAACCTGGTGGCCTACAAGGGCGCTCTAAAGAAAGAACACGCCGAGATGGTCGCCATGATGTGTGCTGCCAACAGCCTGATGGGCAAGATGCAGGCCGAGGGCTTTTCCAAGTACACCGGCATGAAGTGGTCCCCCTTCCGGGGGTGGGCCGTTTCCGCTGGCGATTACTCCGTCTGTGTGATGGGGAACGCCGGCGTTTTTGTTGAGACCGCCAAGGCCGACTTCAACGAGATCTTCAAGACACTCGGCCAGGTAGCGGGCGTTCTGTAGAAGACCAACCAGCCGGGTGTCTCCCCAGGGGGCGCGGGATAACCGCGCCCCCTTTTTGTTCCCCTTACGCCTTCGTCCAACGCCTCTTTTGAACGAAATCCAGAAAGCGGGTCACCACCTCTCGCTGCTGTTTCTTTCTGCCATAGACCAGGTAGGTCGTCCTTTCCACAGCCAGCCCCTCCACGGCCACGGCTTTGAGTAATTCGAAGCGCAGTTCGTCGGCCACCGTCAGCCTGGGCAAGAAGACAAGACCTACCCCTGCCCGAACAAAGGTCTTCACGATAGGTAGATCCTCCACTTCCATAAGAATCTTCAGGTCCTTGGGTGGCAATCCTGCTCCAGATAGAGCCTGCGTCAGCGATAATTCCAGCCCCCGGTCATTGGTGATCCACAACAGAGGCTGGTGGCGCAGTTCATCCAGCGCAATCCGATCAGGGGCTTTATCCGGAGCAGCCACCAGGAGGATCTCATCACGGAAGCACTCCTGAGCCGTCAGCTTCCGGTGCTGGACAGGATAGCCGAGGAGGGCCATGTCCAGGTGGCCGCCCAGCAGTTTTTCCAACAGGGTATCCCGATCCAGATGCTGATAGGTGAAGCGCACTTCTGGATAGGTTTCTTGGAACGCCGCCAGAGTCCAGGGCAGGGTAAAGGCACAGGTCAGTGCGTCTCCGGCCAGGTAGAGGCGCTGGGCGATGCTCGCCGACTGCTCGGCAAAGACATCCTCCAGGCGGCGGGCCTCCTCAGCCAGTTTCTTTCCTTCCTGATAGAGGAGTTCTCCTTCCGGCGTCAGGGCAATGGTCCGCCCTTGCCGGCGGAAAAGGTTGGTCCCCAGTTCCCTTTCCAGTGCATCTATGTGAAAGCTGATTACGGATTGGCTCAGCGAAAGTTGTCTGGTGGCCCGGCTGAAACTTCCCGCCTCGGCAACGGCCAGGAACACCTGCATCTTCTTGTCCAGGATCATCGTTCCCCCCAACCTTTCTGGACCAGCAGTTTCCATCCCCAGGGCAGAAGCATCGTGGCCAGGAGTAGTTTCAAAAGGTCACCAGGGATAAAGGGCAACAAACCCAATGCCAGCACCATCTCGCCCCCTACGAAACGAGCCAACCAGGGCAATCCAAAGGCATAGATGACAACGTTGCCGAGAAGCATGGCCAGGAAAGTGGTCCCAACCCGCCGATCCCAGCCCCTCTCAGCCAGCATCCCCACGAGGAAAACAGCGGCGAGAAAGCCTACCAGGTAACCGCCTGTCGGACCTACCAGGCGGGCAAGTCCAGCCGTTGCCCCCGCAAAGACGGGCAGTCCAAGGACTCCCTCCGCCAAATACGCGAGCAGGCACAGGCTTCCCCGGCGGCTACCAAGCAACGCCCCCATCAAAAGTACAGCCAGAGTCTGCCCGGTGGCGGGAACAGGGCTGAAGGGGAGAGGAATGGCAAGCTGAGCGGACAGGGCTATGAACAGCGTGCCGCCAGCAACCCAGGCAACATCATACAGCAAGGCAAATCGCTTAACAGAAGGACGCAAAACGTCGGCGTAAGTCATTCGACCTCCTATCCGCATCAATGACAGACACGATTATAACTCACTAACCACCGCAAGTGCAACGTGACCGCCCAACGGGATGGCTTACCGGCGCGAGCGGAGCGAGCGTCCGGTGGAGCCAGTGTTAG
>CAYZIQ010000074.1:0-12310 GCA_964478375.1 uncultured Chloroflexus sp.
GGTGGCAGGCGGGATTATACGGTTAAGCTAATCGGGTGTCAAGCCTTCGTACTTTATCGCGCTCAGACGGCTGAGTTTATCCCAGCGATGGATGGCCGTGATCTGGCGCACGGTGCCGGTCAGACCGCGTACGACCAGGCTGTCGGTGCGGGCGCCAGTGCCAAAATATTGGACGCCGTGCAGCAGTTCCCCCTCGGTGATCCCAGTAGCTGCAAAGAAGACATCTTCGGAAGCCACCAGATCGTCCATGGTCAAGGCCTTCTCGAAGTCGTAGCCCATCTCTCGTCCACGGCGCAACTCGTCTTCGTTACGGGCATAGAGCTTGCCCTGAATCTCGCCACCCATGGCGCGCAATCCGCAGGCGGCCAGCACGCCTTCCGGCGTACCGCCAATGCCGAAGAGCACGTCAATGCCCGAATCCGGCCAGGCGGTCATCAGCGCGCCGGCCACGTCGCCATCCGAAAGCAGGCGGATGCGCACGCCGTTACGGCGTACCTCTGCGATCAACTCCTGATGGCGCGGACGGTTGAGGATGACAGCGGTCAGGTCTTCGACCGCCTTACCCGTGGACTTGGCAATGGCCTGCAAGTTCTCAGCCACAGGGGCTTCGATGTTGATCTTGCCTTTCGCCGCCGGTCCGACGGCAATCTTATTCATGTAAACGAACGGACCAGGGTCGAACATCGTCCCGCGCGGCGCGAGCGCGACAGTCGAGAGCGCATTGTACGTGCCTTCGGCCAGGGGGCGGGTGCCGTCAATCGGATCAACAGCAATATCCATTTCCGCGCCGCCGCCTTTTCCGACGCGCTCTCCGTTGAACAGCATTGGCGCACTATCCTTCTCGCCCTCGCCAATGACAATGATCGCGGTCATCTGGATGGAGTTCAGCACCAGACGCATCGCTTCGACCGCGGCACGGTCGGCAGCTACCTTATCGCCACGACCCATGTGACGCCCGGCTGTCAGCGCGGCCGCCTCGGTCACGCGTACCAGTTCCAGTGCCAGGTTGCGTGTCGGTTCGAAATCCATGCTCCACCTCCCGTGCGAAAGCTTATCGAATAAACCAGACGATCAGATAATAACCCAAGACCGCGCCCCATAGCCAGGAGTCAACTCGATCCAGGAAACCGCCATGACCAGGGATGATGTTGCTAGAGTCCTTGACGCCCGCTTGCCGTTTGAACATGCTTTCGCCCAGGTCGCCGAGTGTAGGGAAGACAGACATTACCAGGCCCAATACGCCGCCTTGCCACCAGGTGACTTCCAAACCGCCAACGGCGTGCCAGAGTAGCGCCAAGCCCACACCACCCAGTGTCCCAAAGAAGACGCCGGCCCAATATCCTTCCCAGGATTTCTTCGGGCTGAGGCGCGGACTGAGCCTGTGCCGTCCGAAGCGCGAGCCGACGAAATAAGCCGCCGAATCGGCGATCCAGACCGAGCCCAAGGATAGCAACAGCCACCACAGGCCGTCATCCAGGTTGCGCAGGTCGAGCAGGTAGGCGCCAATCCAGCCCAGGTAGACGATCCCACCCAACGTGACGGCAAAATCCGTGGCAGCCTGGTCACGCCCGCGCTCATAGGCAATCAGGTGAAATGTCATCGCTATCAAGACGAGCAGGGTCAGGGCGGCCGGTGCCAGAGCTGAAAAAAACGCCCGCGCTGCCAGAAGAAATAAAACACCGCCCACAGTCAACAGCATGGACGGCGATAGGTTTACGATGCGAAATATTCTTACATATTCCCAGGTAGCTATCCCCAAGAAAGCAGCGATCACAATGAAATAAGGTACATTTCCGAAGATTATCGCCGGGATGCCAACCGCAGCCAGGAGGATCGCGGCGAGGGTGCGTTTAAGCATGAGAAGAGTTATCCTCAACCACGGATGACAGGCCGCCAAAGCGTCGGTCGCGCTGGGCATAAGTATCCAACGCCTTGCGGAATTCCTCTTTGTTGAAATCCGGCCAATACGTGGGGGTAACGTACCACTCAGAATAGGCTGCCTGCCAGATGAGGAAGTTCGAGATGCGCAGCTCGCCCGAGGTGCGGATGATCAGGTCCGGGTCCGGGACGCCCGCGGTAAATAGATAGTGATTGACCAGTTCTTCGTCCACAGCTTCTGGCTCGATCCCATCCTTGATCATTTTACGGATGGCGCAAATGATCTCATCCCGACCACCGTAGTTGAAAGCTACGCTCAGGATCAACCGCTGGTTGTTTTTGGTCAATTCGATGGCGTGCAGGACCTTTTCCTGGATCTTTGGATCCAGACGTTCCAGCCGGCCAATGTGACGTAACTGGACGCCCTCTTGGTGCAACTCGGCCAATTCTTTGTCAATCACATCCTCCAGAATGTGCATCAAACCGTCTATTTCCTCCCTCGGGCGGCCCCAGTTCTCGGTCGAGAAAGCATAGATAGTCAGGTATTTAACGCCAAACTCGACGCAGGCCCGGATGATGCGGCGCAAGTTTTCAGTGCCGGCACGGTGGCCGATCAGGCGCGGCAGGCCACGTGAGAGCGCCCAGCGCCCATTGCCATCCATGATGATGGCGACATGCGTAGGGATCTTAGAAGCGGAGGAAGTATTCTTATCTCCCATAGTTTGGTCTAGACTTCCATGATCTCCTGTTCTTTACGCAGGCCGACCTTGCCAATATCTTCGATGAACCGGTCGGTCACTTTTTGCAGTTCCTCTTCACCCCGCTTTAAGTCGTCTTCGGAGATAAGTTTCTCGCGCTCGAACTCGCGCATATCGTTGTGCAGATCGCGGCGGATGTTGCGGATGGCAACGCGCCCCTCTTCAAGCCGACCGTGAACGATCTTGACGAGCTCATGTCGGCGTTCTTCAGTCAGCGGGGGCAGGTTCAGGCGGATCTGTTTGCCGTCGTTGTTGGGGGTCAGGCCCAGGTCGGAGGCGAGGATCGCCCGTTCAACAGCCTTGACACTGGACGGGTCGAAGGGTCGGATGAGCAGACCGCGCGGCTCCGGTACGCTGATAGCAGCCAGTTGGATCAAAGGCGTGGGTGTGCCGTAGTAATCAACGGGTAGTTTCTCAACCAGTGCCGGACTCGCACGACCGGTGCGAATGCCAGTCAAGTCTTCTTCCAGCTTCTGGGTCGCCGCACGCATGCGGATTTCGGCTTCTTTGAGGATATCCTTAATCACGGTGACCTCCTGGTTGGGTCGAACGGTAAGATATTGCCATAAGGATACCCCAAATTGCCAAAATACGCTACTAACACGAGCGGGGTTCACCAGCAGGATTGTGACAGATAAACCCTCTCAGAAGGTATCAGAGGTTATCATCCCCCACTCCTATCCCAAAAAACACCAGGGGAGGAGAACTTTAGGATGTTACCAACGTGCCAACCTGTTCGCCGCGCAAGGCACGCTCAAGAGCACGTGGGTCCCAGAGATTGAGTACAAGGATGGGCAGGTTGTTCTCCATGCACAAGGAAATAGCTGTGCTGTCCATCACCTCCAGACGGCGGTTCAGAACGTCAATGTAAGTCAACTGATCGAACTTTTTGGCATTGGCATTCTTCTGGGGATCGGAATCGTACACACCATCTACTTTGGTGGCTTTGATCAATACGTCAGCGCCGATCTCCATAGCCCGCAAGGCGGCGGCCGTATCGGTCGAAAAATAGGGATTGCCCGTGCCAGCGCTGAGAATGACCACACGCTGTTTCTCCAAGTGGCGGATGGCGCGCCGCCGGATGTACGGTTCGGCCACGGAGCGCATCTCGATGGCAGACTGGACGCGCGTGTAAACGTTCCTTCGTTCGAGCGCATCCATCAACGCCAGGGCGTTCATCACGGTCGCTAACATGCCCATGTAATCGGCTGTGGTGCGATCCATGCCGCGATCCAAGCCCTGTTTGCCGCGCCACAGGTTCCCAGCCCCGATCACGATCGCCACCTCGACGCCCATTTGGTGGACCTCATGGACACGGCCAGCGATGGCCTCGGCCTGCAGCGGGTCAATGCCGAAACCATCAGGCCCAGCGAGCGCTTCGCCGCTCAATTTAAGCAGGATACGACGATATTTTAAATTTGCCATTCGCTCTCCTTGCCCTCTCTTCATCCCCCAATTTCGAAACACAAAAATGGGGGGACAAAGGGGGGCGAAAAAGGCCAACCAAACGGTTGGCCTTTCAATCACTCAGCAGCAATGCTCTCGCCCAGCTCCCAGCGCTGGAAGCGCCGGATAACGATGTTCTCGCCGACGGCAGCGATGTTCTGAAGTAGAAGCTTCTCCACCGCAACTTCTTCATCACGGATGTAAGCCTGTCTCAGCAGGACGACCTCGTCCTTGAACTTCGTTCGTTGGCCCTCGACGATGCGGTCGAGGACGTTTTCAGGCTTGCCTTCGCTGCGGGCGCGCGCCCTGGCGATCTCAGCTTCATGTTCCAACACGTCGGCAGGGATGTCGTCCTCTTTGATGTACTTCGGAGCCGCAGCCGCAATCTGCAAGGCAATCTCATGTGCAAAGGCGCGGAACTGCGCTGAGCGAGCGACGAAGTCCGTCTCGCAATTGACCTCGACCATCACGCCCACGCGCCCGTTGCCATGTGAATACAGCTCCACCATGCCCTGCGAAGCGACTCGGTCGGCGCGCTTGGCTGCGGTGGCCAGACCCTTCTCGCGCAAAAAATCCAGAGCCTTCTTTTGATCGCCGTCCGCTCCTTCCAGCGCCTTTCGGCATTCCAATACGCCTGCGCCAGTCGCCGCGCGTAACTCTTTGATCATGTCAGTCGTAATTTCCATACCGGTCACTCATTCCTCTTCACTGGCTTCGGCGACTTCCTCGTTGACGATCTCTTCCTCGACAACGGCCTCTCTCTCTGCCTTGGTTTTGGGTTTCTTTTTGCTCTTACCGTTACCCTTGTCCTCTTCTTTAGCCTCGGCTTCAACTACTTCCTCGATAATGGCCTCTTTGTTAACCTTGGCTCTGGGTTTCTTTTTATCTTTGTCCTTGACCTCAACTTCAACATCTTCTTCAACTTCTGGACTCTCGCGTGGGGTCAACTTAGCCAGCGTAGCTTCGCCGAGTAATGCCTCATCTTCTAATTCTTCTTCAACCTCGAGGATAGAGACTTCCTGGACCGGAGCAGCGCTAGCCTCAGCGGCTCGGGCAGCCTCAGCTTCGGCCTCCAGTTCCTCGTCCTTACGCATGGCCTTGCCTTCCAGCACCGCATCGGCGACCTTGCCAACCAACAGCTTGATGGCACGGATTGCGTCATCGTTTGAAGGGATGACGTAATCTATGTTGGAGGGGTTGCAGTTCGTGTCCACCAAGGCAACGATCGGGATGTTGAGCAGGTTGGCCTCATGGACCGCGGCATCCTCGCGGCTGACATCCACTACGAAGAGCAAATCTGGCAGGCGACTCATTGTCCGCACGCCTGCCAGGCGAGTTTCCAGGCGGGCGATCTCGCGTCGGATGAGCAATCCCTCCTTCTTGGTCAAGCGCTCGATGTCGCCGGTTTCGATCATCTGCTCGAGGCGATCGAGCTCCTGGATGCGTTTGTGCATGGTGGACCAGTTGGTCAACATGCCCCCTAACCAGCGCTCTGTGACGTAGGGCATTCCGCAGCGAATAGCCTCCTCGCGGACAGTCTCCTGCGCCTGGCGCTTGGTGCCAATAAAGAGAATTACGCCGCGGTTGGCAACGGCCTCGCGGATAAGCGCGTAGGCGTTGTTCAGCGCTTTGACCGTCTGTTGCAAGTCAATGATGTGAATGCCGTTACGCTCGGTGAAGATGTATGGCTTCATCGCCGGATGCCACTTGTTGGTGCGATGTCCGAAGTGCACACCACTTTCAAGTAACGCTTTCATTGAAGCTACAGCCATAGGGATAACTCCTTTGCGTTCTTCCTCCGCCTCCCTCATCCCAGCCGGGACTGCGTCCGTCGTGGTCCACAGCACGCATCGGCAAGTCAGGAAACGTGTGAATTAGGGACGTATTTTGCCCGTCCCGAGGCAAGATAAACCCCGTCCTCGACTATGCCGGCAGGGCGGGAGCGGCGCAAAGTATACCACAGATTTATGATGGATCAATCGGGTCTCAGGCCTCATCATCACCGGCTTTGGCCTGCTCGCGTTCGTAAGCTGAGCTACAGATGAACACAGATAAACGCGAAGGACTTGATAAGAAGCAAGAATTCGCCTCCTTCAGGCTGGTGTGACTTGCCCATATATCTTATTGCGGATTTGCACCACCTTACGCCGTAACTGGTCATCACGTTCGAGCATGTCAGCAACCTTATCGCAGGCGTACATGACCGTGGTATGGTCTCGCCCGCCTAAGGCCTGTCCAATCTGAGGCAGGGAAAGGTTCGTTTCCCGCATCAGGTACATGGCGATCTGGCGCGGCAGGGCAACAGTGCGCGAACGGTCAGAGCTGAGCAGCCGTTCAACAGTGAGGTTGAAGGTGCGAGCCACCACGTCCACCACGGCATCCGGCTTGACATCGCCGCGCTGGGGCAGCAGGTCGGCCAGCGCCACTTCTGCCAATTGCGGGGTCATCGTCATGCCGCTCAATTCAGCAAAGGCGACGACGCGGTTTAAGGCACCTTCCAACTCCCGGATGTTGGACTGCACGCGGCGTGCGATGAGTTCCATGATCTCCGCTGGCACCCGCCGCCCGGCGCGTTCAGCCTTGGCGCGCAGGATTGCCAGGCGGGTTTCCAGGTCCGGCGGCTGGATATCCGCAGCCAAGCCCCACTCGAAGCGCGAGCGCAGACGTTCCTCCAGTGTGACCAGCGATTTCGGCGGTCTGTCCGAGGAGATGATGAGCTGCTTGTTCTGCCCGTGCAGGCAGTTGAAGGTGTGAAAGAATTCTTCCTGCGTGGATTCCTTGCCAGCAATGAACTGGATGTCATCAATCAGCAGCAGATCAATCGAGCGATACTTATCGCGAAAGGCCTGCGTAGTGTGATTGCGGATAGAATTGATCAGATCGTTGGTAAATTCTTCACTGGAAACGTAAAGGACATTAAGCCCATGCTCCTGGCAGTAATTTCCGATGGCGTGCAGAAGATGGGTCTTCCCCAAACCGACACCCCCGTAAAGGAAAAGCGGATTGTAAGCGCTGGCAGGATTTTCGGCCACAGCCTGAGCTGCGGCGTGCGCCAGGCGATTGTTTGGGCCGACGACGAAATTATCGAAGGTGTAGCGCAGATTCAAAGTCGCATTGCTGGGACGAGGAGCCGCCTCGACCGCTTCAGCCGTCAGCGTGGCCTGGTCCGCGGAAACAGCCGAAGGGTACGCAAACGTTTCGCCCCCACCCTGCGAGACGACAAACTGCACGTCAACATCCCGGTTCATGATCCCCATCAACAAACGGGTCACCGTGCTGGAGAGTCGGCTTTCCAACCAGTCGCGTGCATAGGCGTTGCGCACGCCAATCGTAAAAACCCCCTCGTCGAAATTGACAATCTTGGTATCGCGCACCCAGGTGTCGAATGATGCTTTTGGCATCTCCATCTGGAGCTGGCCCAGAGCAGATTGCCAAGCTCGCTCTATATCCATTTTCTTCCTCCGGTAAGTTATTGGCAACGAGGTACAGGGAAGCAAGCCCACTGCTGAGCAGTGGGAGGGTTGTTTTAACTATTGAGATGGCTACTAACTTACTTTGGGAAGGGTAGCAGACACTACCCCTGTTGCAAAACCATTCTAGCAGAAAAGTTCACGATGTGCCATACGCACAACCTACGCTAGTTTAAAAACTTCCAAGTTTTTAAGGTCGCTGAAATCTTAAAGAGACTGCGTGACAAACGATGTCTTCACCAATAATACGAACGCCTGTTCGCCGCCAGGGCCTCCGCTATTGAATTCCATGACGCCACATCTGGGGATGATGGGATATCATTTCCAATAAAAGTAGGGAGGGTGTTTCAATCTTAAAAAATGCTAAGCAACACAAGACGTTGTCCGAGAGAACGTGAAACGCAAAATTTTGGGCTTCGCCCAGATACCCGGATAGTCTTACCCGCTTCTTCCTTCTTGCGAGCGCGGCACCCAGGCGAGAATAGTCGTCCCCTCGCCGGGAGCGGACGAGACATCCAGGTCGCCGCCCACGTTATGGACGCGCGTCAGCATGTTGGCTAGGCCATGCCCCACCATCTTGTGGGCCTCTGCCACCACGAAGCCGCGCCCATCGTCGTGGATCTCAAGCAGCACCCGGTCGGAGGATGACCACAAGTCCACCCTCACCTTGGCGGCCTGGGCATGCTTGGCGACATTAGCCAACGCCTCCTGGCAGATATGGAACAAGGCCAGCGCATGGCTTTGAGGTAGATCGCCCAGGTGATCGCTCTTTGGGCCGGTAAGGAAGGCCTCCGCCTTGGCGTTCTGTTGGAACTCGGCGGTCAATCTCTTCAATCCCTCCATCAAGCCATCGTCTCGCAAGTCACGTGGGCGCAGGTCGAGAATATAAGTGCGAATATCTCGAATAGTACGGTTCAAATCATCTATGGCTTTTTGGATGCGATCGTCAGCTTGCTGAATATCCTCGCGCATCAGCAAGCGCGCGTTTTCGAGTGCCATCCCGACTCCATAGATGGATTGGATGACGCCGTCGTGCAAGTCCATGCCGATGCGCTCGCGCTCTTCCAACACCGCCACGCGACGGGCGTTGGAGTGCAAACGCGCGTTCTCGATGGCTGTGCCAGCCCCCGCGCCAATCGAGGCCAGCAGTTGGATCTCGTTCTCATCGAAATGCTTCTGGCTACGGGCAGCCAAGCTGAGCACACCGACCAGCTCGCCGCGCGCCGTCAGAGGGATGCAGGCGATTTGCTTGAAACCAGCCTGGATCACTGCCTCGCGCAGGAAGCGTTTATCTTTCCTCAGATCGTGGCTGATGACCGGCTGCATGGTCTCGGCCACGAGACCGATGGAGCCTTCGCCAACCTTGAACCGGTTCCGGGTCCAGAAGGCTTCGGCAGCTTCGCCACGATGCAGCACTAGTCGCAAGGTTTGGCCATCTTCCTCCCTCAAGAAGATTTCACCCGCCTCCACCTTGAAATGCGCCATCAATTGAGCCAGGGTCTTATTCAATATCTCTTCCAGCTCCAGCGACGAAGCCAAAGCCGAGCCGATGTAGTTGAGGAGAGCCAGATCTTCGTTCCGGCGGGCAAGGGTCTGGTCATGCTTACGCAGGCTTTCATACAAGCGTGCGTTCTGGATGGCAACGCCGGCGTAAGCCGCCAACATCTCGATAACCTTTTCGTCGTCTTCTGTGAATTCGGGGGCGTCAATTTTATCGGTCAAGTAAATTTGCCCCAATTGCTCCTCCCCCACCTGGATGGGCACACCTAACAAGGAGTGCATGTGGGCGTGGCCTGTCGGAAAACCCACGCTACGTGGGTCACTCGCAATCTCTGGGATGCGGATCGTCCCGTTGCCTTTCATCAAGGCGCCAATCAGGCCGCGGCCCCTAGGGGGATGCGGGATGCGCTTGATCTCCTCGGCCGTCATGCCCACAGTAATGAATTGCTTTAGTTTCCCCTGCTCATCCAACACCCCCAAAGCTGCATATCGTGCCCCCCCTTGGTCGCATGCCAGGGAAGCAATGCGCTCCAATAGCGTTTCGAGCGATACGTCCTTGACCAGTTCAAGGCTCGCACGGTGCAGCGCAACCAACCGATCTTGTAACTGCTCACGCGTGAGAAGCATTTAGGCACACACTCAATGGCGACAATTTTACCCTATATATCCACATTCGCCAAGTTCGAGGGGTTTTTCGAATGTCCACCTTACCAGTTCAGCTTGATAGCTTTTGCCAGATGAGCCTGATAAAATGCCTGCATGGTAACTTCTCGCATCCCCGGATTTTACAACCGCTCGCTCGACGAACGTCTCGCGGAACTCGCCGACGCCGCTGACCTGTCCGCCGTTGATTTGGCCGCGTTCACACCGACAGGTGGACTCGCCTCCAGCCAAGCCAATGCCATGATCGAGAATGCGGTCGGGACCTTTGGCCTGCCGCTCGGCATTGGGCTGAACTTCATCGTCAACGGGCGCGAGGTGCTCGTCCCGATGGCAATCGAGGAACCTTCCGTGGTGGCTGGGGCTTCCTTCATGGCGAAACTGGCGCGCGCAGGAGGTGGATTTCGCGCCGAAACCTCCGCGCCGGAGATGATTGGTCAAATGCAGGTGCTGGATGTCGCGGATATATCTCAGGCTCGCCAATCTCTTCTGGAGCAGAAAACGAGCTTGCTGGCCGAAGCAGACGAGATTGATCCCATTTTGAAAAAACTTGGTGGGGGCGCACGCGACCTGGAAATCCGCATCATCGAGGATTCCCCCATCGGCACGTTTCTGGTTGTGCATCTGATCTACGATGTTCGCGATGCAATGGGCGCGAATGCGATCAACACCGCCTGCGAGCGACTGGCTCCACGCGTGGAGGAAATCACTGGCGGGCGCGTTCACCTGCGCATCCTTTCCAACCTGGCAGACCGGCGTCTTGCTCGCGCGCACTGCACCATTCCTGTAAAAGAATTGGCATTTGGGTGTAGGGACGGGTCTGAGACCCGTCCCTACACTGGCGAGCAGGTGCGGGATGGCATCCTCGCGGCCTGGGCCTTCGCCGCCGCCGACCCGTACCGCGCAGCCACGCACAACAAGGGTATCATGAACGGCGTGGACGCGGTGGTCATCGCTACCGGCAACGATTGGCGCGCCATCGAGGCTGGCGCACACGCCTACGCAGCTCGCACCGGGCGGTACACTTCGCTCTCCACCTGGGGCAGGGATGCAGATGGCAATCTCACCGGATTTCTCGAAATGCCGATGGCGGTCGGCATTGTCGGCGGGGCGACCAAAGTTCATCCCGCGGCGCAGGCCGCCATCAAACTCATGGGTGTCAAGACTGCCAGTGAACTGGCTGAGATCATCGTCTCGGTTGGATTGGCCCAAAACCTGGCCGCCCTGCGCGCCCTGGCCACCGAAGGCATCCAGCGCGGACATATGTCCCTGCACGCGCGGCAGGTGGCGATTGCGGCTGGCGCAACAGGTGATATGATTGAAAAAGTTGCCGCGCAGATGGTGATGGAGAAGCTCGTGCGGATTGATCGTGCGGAACAGATTTTGAAAACAATGCAAACGTAGGGGCGGCGTCCCGCTGTTCTGGTATGGAGAGATCCCATCCCTACTATAAAAACAATTCATGTCATTTCATCCCACTCGCCACCCAGAAGTCAACCTCGTCTTGCAGGAATTGTTGCCAAACGTGCAAGCCATTCTCGGTGATCATTTCATCGGCATGTATCTTTACGGCTCGCTGGCGAGCGGCGGCTTCGACCGCGACAGCGATGTAGATTACGTCGTCGTCACGGATGATGTTCTCTCCGGCGACCTCTTCTCGGCATTGGATGCGATGCACTTGCGCCTCGCCGCGATGGACGTGTGGTGCGCTACACAATTGGAAGGCATCTACATCCCGCAAGCCCGCTGAGGACTTATGATCCAATCCATGCTCTCCATCTGCGCATTGATCGCGGCAAGGGCGAACGCCTCCAGCGAATGCAAATCGAGGATGTCCGTCTCAGCCGCGCTTGGTGGGCCGGCTGGGTGATGCTGCGCCATGTTCTGCGCGAACGCGGCGTCACGCTGGCCAGCCCCGCTCCGCGCACCCTGATAGACCCTGTCCCGCCGGATGAACTTCGCCAGGCAGCGCTGGCCGAATTGCATAACTGGGAAGCTCCTCTGCTCGACAATCCCGCGCAGATTGAAAATCGCGGCTACCAGTCCTACATCGTGCTGACGTTGTGCCGCATCCTCTACACGCTGCAATTCGGCGAGATCGTCTCCAAGCAGGTCGCGGCGCACTGGGCACAGGAGACGCTCGACCAGCGCTGGAGCACCTTGACTGAGCGTGCCTGGGCCGGACGAAAGAATCCAGGATTGAAAGCGGCATCGGGTGATGTGAACGGAACACTGGAGTTCATACAGTATGCGCTTGAACGCAGTCAACAATATGAAACTTGAAAAAGGCAAAATGACAATCCCAGATCACCAACCATCTCAGACTTTACTCAAGCCCACCAAATCCGTCGGCATCGTCGGCTACGGGGCATACGTGCCGCGCTACCGATTGCCAGCCAAGGAAGTCGCACGCGTCTGGACGGGCGGACGCGCTGGTGGGCTGCCCATTAAAGAAAAAGCTGTCCCCGGGCTGGACGAGGACGTGGTAACCATGTCCATCGAGGCGGCGCGGAACGCGATGAAACGCGCCGGGATTGACCCGGCCGAGCTGCGCGCCGTATGGGTCGGGTCCGAATCGCATCCGTACGCGGTCAAACC
>CAYZIQ010000074.1:12410-14607 GCA_964478375.1 uncultured Chloroflexus sp.
GATTTCTGGCGTCGCGAAGGCCAGAAATACCCGGAGCACGGCCAACGCTTCACCGGCGAACCGGCTTACTTCAAACACATCACCGAGGCTGCCAAGTTTCTCATGGAATCCAACGGCACGACGGCCAAGGATTACAAGTGGGGCGTCTTCCACCAGCCAAATACCAAGTTCCCACAGCGCGTGGCTGGGATACTGGGCTTTTCCCCGGAACAGATCGCACCCGGCCTGCTCGTGCCGGTGATTGGGAACACGTATGCTGGCTCATCACTGATCGGCCTGACTGCCACACTGGATGTGGCCGAACCCGGCGACCGTATCCTGGTCGTCTCCTTCGGCTCCGGCGCCGGCTCGGACGCCTTTGACATCCTTGTGACCGAAAAGCTGCCCGAGCGCCGCGAGCTTGCCGCCAAGACTCAAGATTACATCGCCCGCCGCACCGAGATTGATTACGCTACCTATGTGCGCTATCGCGGCAAGATTGCGATGAAATGATTATGACCGATATCATCCTCGCTGGCATCGGCCAAACGCCCGTCAGCGAACACTGGGATATTTCGCTGCGCGAACTGGGCTTCAAAGCCATCGAAGCTGCCATTGCGGATTCCGGCGGTCTGCGCCCGCAAGCGCTCTTTGTGGGCAACATGCTCGCCCCTAATCTCTCGCAGCAGGCGCACCTCGGTGCTCTGATGGCCGATTTCGCCGGATTGACCGGCGTCGAAGCTGTGACCGTCGAAGCCGCGGGAGCCTCGGGCGGCGCGGCGTTGCGCCAAGGTTATCTGGCGGTTAAATCAGGTCTCGTTGACGCGGCGCTGGTGGTCGGCGTGGAGAAATTCACCGACGCCATCGGCCCCAGCGTGGAAGCTGCCCTCGCCACGGCATCCGATAGCGATTTTGAGGCCGTGCAGGGCATGACGCCAACCGCCCAAGCTGCCATGCTGATGCGCCGCTACATGCACGAATTCGACATCCCGGCGGACGGGCTGGCAGGTTTCGCTTTGACTGCCCACGCCAATGGCGCGAGCAACACGAATGCCATGTTCCAGAAGGCGATAAAGCTGGAAACTTACCAAAAAGCCGAGATGGTCAGCGAGCCGATCAACATGTTCGACATGGCCCCCAACGCGGACGGAGCGGCGGCGCTCGTCCTGACCCGGCGCGAGCTACTGCCCATTGGCTTTTCGCATCCACTGGTGCGCGTTGCGGGGTCAGCCTCCGCCTGCGACAGGCTGGCGCTCCACGAGCGGCGCGATCCGCTGTGGTTCAAGGCAGCCCAGTTCTCCGCCGAGAAAGTGATCAAACAAGCCGGGATCACGCTCGATCAAACCTCCCTGTTCGAATATCACGACGCCTACTCGATCTACGCGGCCCTCTCATTGGAGGCAGTTGGATTTGCGCGGCGCGGTCAGGGTTGGAAGTTGGCTCAAGATGGCGCTATTACCCTGAGCGGGAAAATCCCCTGCGCCACGCTGGGTGGACTCAAGGCGCGCGGCAACCCGGGCGGAGCCACAGGCGTATATCAGGCCGTCGAAGCGGCGGCCCAGCTACGAGGTCAGGCCGGCGCGAACCAGATTGCGGGGGCACGCCATGCGCTTATCCAATCGCTCGGCGGGCCAGCGTCAACGGCCATTTCGCATGTCTTGGAAAGAGCCGAGTAAAAGCGTAAAATCACGCATCATGTTTTACAAATCTTGATAGTTCCTGATAGTCCATCTGCTTAGAATTAGGCTCGAAGTTAGAAACAAGGAGCCAAAAATGGAAATCCCACGCCATTGGCGATTGAGAGGACAACGTTACGGCCTGGTCGGCGAAATCTGCCCACATTGCGAAGCCAAGATCTTCCCGCCACGCGATATTTGCCCCTCGTGCGGGCAAGAAGCCAAGACACTCTACGCATTCAGCGGCAAGGGCGAAGTTTATTCGTACACCACCATTTATGAAGCACCTACCGGTTACGAAGAGAACGCGCCCTACACCGTGGCGCTCGTCAAATTGAACGAGGGGCCGCTGGTGACGGCGCAGTTGACCGACGTGGGCGACCAGCCCATTCAAATCGGCATGCCGGTCGAGATGGTGACGCGCAAGCTGCGCCAAGATGGCGACGAGCGCGGAATGCTAGTGTATGGGTATAAATTCAGGCCTGTGTTTCAGTCATAAACATGCATCCAAAAAGCAACGACGACCAGCGTAAGGTTGGTCG
>CAYZIQ010000075.1:0-14313 GCA_964478375.1 uncultured Chloroflexus sp.
TCGTCGAGCGCCAGTTCGGCTTACGGCTGGGAGAGATCGCTGAGGGTCGGCCTGCTGACCTGACCATCCTCGACTACTACCCGCCCACCCCGCTCAGCGAAGCTAATTTCCTCGGGCATCTCATCTTCGGGCTGGTGGATACCACAGTGGACACGACAGTCTGCAAAGGTAAAATCCTGATGAGGAATAAGAAAATCCTGAGCATGGACGAGGAGCGCATCGCGGCACGCTCGCGAGAGCTTGCACCCCTAATGTGGCGAAGGCTAGAACCACAATAACGTACCCGAATCCGTAATATAATAGCCCTCGCCTCTCGCCCGGCGAGGGCTTCTCTTTGTAAGAGCAAGAATATGCTACCAGAAGAAAATCGTACGCCTATTATCCAACGAGCGACAGAATACGTCCCTCCACGTACCTGGCGGAACTGGCTTTTTGGCCGTCCGCTGGCGACGGCTGACGCTCCGCACCAGACGATTGGCGTATTCATCGGCCTGGCAGTTTTCGCCCCGGACGCGCTTTCTTCCACGGCTTATGCCACGCAGGAAATCCTCTTCATCCTGGCTGCCGTGGGTACGATGGCGTTTAGCTTCGTTTTCCCGATTTCGATTGCAATTGTCATCCTGCTGGCAATCGTGGCGCTTTCGTATGAACAGACTATCCATGCTTACCCGGATGGAGGCGGGTCGTACATCGTCTCGCGCGATAACCTGGGCGAGATGCCAGCGTTGATAGCCGGTGCAGCCTTGCTGACCGATTATATTCTGACGGTGGCCGTTTCTGTGTCTTCGGGCGTGGCACAGATCGTGTCAGCCTATCCTGAATTATTCGATTATCGTGTACCGATTTCGATTGGCTGCGTCCTTTTCATCATGCTCATCAACCTGCGCGGCGTCAAGGAATCCGGCGCGGCATTTGCCATTCCGACGTACTTTTTCGTAACGATGATGTACCTGACGGTCGGGATCGGCCTGTTTCGCTATTTCACCGGCTCGCTCGGCGTCGTGGATAACCCACCGGAGATGAAAGTCGCCCTGACGTTGACCGGCGTAACGCCATTCTTGATCCTGCATGCTTTCTCCAGCGGAACGGCTGCCCTGACTGGCGTGGAAGCCATCTCCAACGGCATCACAGCTTTCAAGGAGCCGCGCAGCCGAAACGCTGGTATTGCTCTGGTTTGGATGGCTTTCATCCTCGGTTCACTATTCTTGGGCATTTCATTTCTGTCCGGACACATCGGCGCGCTCCCGTCAGAGACCGAGACGATCATCTCGCAACTGGTGCGCACAGCGCTAGGCGGACGCAGCATTTTCTATCTCTTGACGATTTATGCGACGATGATCATCCTGATCATGGCCGCCAACACCGCTTATGCCGATTTTCCTCGTTTGAGCGCCATCGCCGCCAAAGACGGTTTCCTGCCACGCCAGATGTCCTATCGCGGCAGCCGGCTGGTATTTTCCTACGGCATCGTCACGCTCGCGTTGATCGCCTCCGTGCTGATCGTCATTTTCCAGGCCAGCGTGAACCGGCTGATTCCCCTCTACGCGATCGGTGTGTTCCTGGCTTTCACTCTCTCGCAGGCAGGCATGGCGCGCCGCTGGTGGAAGATTGGTCACCTGAAACCCGGTCAGGAAGTCATCGAGCGCGGTTCGACCCTGCGGTACGCGAAGAACTGGCAGACCAAGATGGTCATCAACGGTTTCGGCTCGGCCTGCACGGCAATAGTGGTGATGGTATTCTCGATCACCAAATTCAAAGACGGCGCCTGGGTTGTACTGATCCTGCTGCCGATGCTGATTGCGATATTTTCCCTGATCCATCGCCATTATAGTACCTTGGCTAATCGGCTCTCACTGGAGGCCTCTGCAGGCGCGCCGTCGCACACGACCCGGCACCGGGTCATTCTGCCGCTGAGCGGCGTGCACCAGGGTACGCTCGAAGCGCTACGTTATGCCCTCCGCCTTTCGGATGACATCACCGCAGTGCACGTCTCGATTGACCCAGTCGAGGCAGAAAAGGTTCGCCGTAAATGGGAAAAGTGGGGTGAGGGCGTTCGTCTGGTGATCCTGGATTCGCCATACAGGCTGTTCATCGAGCCGCTGCTCGAATACATAGAAGAACTGCTGGCCCGCCGCCAGCCAGATGAAACGATTACAATAATCGTGCCGCAGTTCGTTCCTTCAAAATCCTGGCACAATCTGCTGCATACAAATACCGCCAACCTGCTGCGCAGTGAATTGTTATCCAGACCCGGCATCATCATCACGGATGTGCCGTATCAGGTTCCTTGACGCCGGGGATGATTCAGGAGAAAGATTATGAATGTGATTGTCGTCGGATGCGGGCGACTGGGTTCGGAACTAGCCTACCGCCTTTTCCAGCAAGGCCACCGAGTAACGATAGTGGATAACGTTGCTGTAGCCTTCGACCGATTGGATCCAGCATTTCGCGGCCGAACAGTCGAGGGCGAGGCGCTCTCGAAAGAGGTGTTAGAGCGCGCTGGCATTGACGAGGCTGATGGTCTGGCTTCCGTTACCAATTCTGATACGCTCAACGCGGTGGTCGCCCACACTGCCCGCACAATCTACAAAGTCCCGAATGTGGTGGTGCGCAACTACGACCCGAACTTGCGTCCGGTATTGGAAGCCTTTGGCTTGCAAATTGTCAGTTCGACTTCGTGGGGAGCGCAGCGCGTCGAGGAATTACTCAGCGGCATTGCCGTGCATACAGTCTTCTCGGCCGGGAACGGTGAAGTGGAAGTCTACGAAATTGTCGTTCCCGAAAATTGGCAGGGACGCAAGCTGGGCGAGATGTTGAGTGAAGCAGAACAATGCCTGCCAGTAGCGTTGACCCGCGCCGGGCGTTCGTCACTGCCTACAGCAGAGACTGTGCTACAAACCGGCGATGTGCTGGATGTCAGCACCACCGCGGAAGGCATTGCGGCTCTGCGCACCTGTTTGGCCAGAAAGGAGGCGTGACCATGTTCGTGATCATTGCCGGAGGCGGACGGACCGGCGCACAACTGGCCTCCGCCCTGCTGTCAGAGAATTATCAAGTGCTAGTGGTCGAACACCGCCGCGAACTGCTCTCGCGCCTGCACCGTGAGCTGCCCACCGAGATCGTCTACGAAGGCTCCCCGATCAACCCACAGGTGCTGGAGCGCGCTGGCATTCGCAATGCGCAGGTGCTGGCGGCCACAACAGATACAGATGCCAACAATCTCGTGCTTTGTTATATGGCCCGAGAGATGTTCAACGTACCGCGCATCATTGCGCGCGTCAACAATCCCCGCAATGCCTGGCTTTTCAACGAAAATTTCCACGTGGATGTGGCCCTCAATTCAGCCAACGTGCTGGCGCATTTGATCCAGGAAGAAATGTCGCTGGGCGATATGATGACGCTGCTCAAATTGCGGCGCGGCCGCTATTCACTGGTGGAGGAAAAAATCCCACCGGGCGCGAAGGCTATTGGCATTGCCATCAAGGACCTGGATCTGCCAGATCAGTGCGTCATCGCCGCCATCATCCGGCATGGCAAGGTTGTCGTGCCACGCGGCAATACTACGCTCGAGCTTGAAGATGAGGTGCTGGCTATCACCGACCAGGATGGGACACGCCGTCTGGCCGAACTCTTCGCCCCACCGGGGAAAAATATTAAACAAGGTGGTACGGCACCTCCATGATGACAATATCAGGCCGTTTGAGCAGCGCTTTGCGCAACAGGGCAGCCGTATTCATGTGCAAGCCGCTAAAAATCCATTGTGCCGGTATGAAATGCGGCACAACCACTGTCAGCATTTCATGCGGACCGAGGAGGTCGGCCATCCGGTCAATATAGGCGATGAGCGGCTCGATCAAGCGTCGGTAAGGGGATTCGATGACTTGCAAGCGCACACCGTCACCCCAAACCGCCCATTTCTTCTTGAGCTTTTCTTCTTCCTGAGGGTCGGCAGACACATAAACTGCGGTGATGTCATTCGAGAACGAACGAGCATAACGCAGGGCGTGCATCACGCCGCGATGGACGCCACTGATGAGCAGCAGCACACGGTTACGCTGGACGCGTGGCGCCTCGCCGAAATCCTCCAGCGAGAGATGAGCAGCCACATCTTTGTAATGATAGTGGATACGGAAGAAGATGAGCACCAAGGTTGGGACGAGGAGGATGACGATCCACGCCCCGTCGAGGAACTTGGTGACCGCGAACACGACCATGACGATGGCCGTCAGAAACGCGCCGAAACCATTGATCACCAATTTGAGTTTCCATTGCGGATCGTAACGCACAACGCCGCCCTGCTGGACGAATTCCTCATCCGATTTGAGATGACCTGACTTCCACCAGCGCACAGCCATACCGGTCTGCGATAGTGTGAACGAAAGAAATACACCGATGGCGTAAAGCGGGATCAGGGCAGTCGTCTCGGCTTTGAAGGCAATGATAAGCGCACAAGCAAACATCGCCAACGCGATAATGCCGTTTGAGAAGACCAAGCGGGTGCCGCGGAAAGTCAATTGGCGGGGCAGGAAACCGTCCCCGGCGTGGAGCGCGCCCAGGCGGGGAAAGTCCGCGAAGGATGTATTAGCCGCCATGATGAGGATGAGGGTGGTGCTGCCAAGCAGCACATACCACATGATACCCGTTCCCCACACTGTGCGGCCCATTTGCGAGATGACCGTTTCCGTCCACGAAAACCGCGCGCCGATGTGATTCGACAGGAATGTGATACCAAAGAACATTATCGAGAGGATCACGCTCATCCAGATGAGCGTCGCCGCTGCGTTGCGGCTCTTCGGCTCCTTGAAGGCAGTGATGCCATTGGAAATTGCTTCCACGCCAGTCAGGGCGGTGCAGCCGCTGGAGAAGGCGTGCAGGATCAGGAACAGGGTCACACCGCGCGCCGCCTCGATGGTGGCTGGGGTCACACCTGTCACAGGGTTCAACCCGCCGGTGAAATAACGGTAGAACCCCAGGCCGAGGGTGATCAGCGTAACGCTGAGAAAGAAATAGGTCGGGATGGCGAAGGTCACACCTGATTCTTTGACCCCACGCAGGTTGATGACCATCATCAGCAGAACGACACTGACCGCGATTTCGATGCGGTAGGGAAGCAACGCCGGAAAACCAGAGGTCAACTGCGCCACACCGGACGAGATACTGACTGCGACAGTCAAGATGTAATCGGTCAGCAAAGCCGCGCCAGCAGTCTGGGCGGGGAGTTCGCCAAGGTTATCGCGCGCAACGATGTACGCTCCGCCGCCGCCTGGATAGGCGTGAATAGTCTGCTGGTAAGAAATGGTTACTACGCCCAATAGGAAGATGATGGCGATGGAGATGTAAACAGAGTACCCAAGCACTGCCAATCCAGCCAGGGGGACAGCGTAAGCCAACACTTCGAGAATAGCCTCGGTGGCGTAGGCAGTGGAGGAAAGCGCGTCTGAGGCGAAGACCGCTAAGCCAATTGCTTTGCCGATGGTTTGGTGAGGGGCCTCGTGCGAGGGCAATGGCTTGCCGATAAGAACACTCTTGATCGAGGTGACGAGATCGCGTTCGTTGGATGAAGAAATTGCCATACTGCTTTACCTTTCGCAAGCAAGCCGTAAATCATAGTACGAATTGACCTGGGCGACAAGGGATGATTCCGACCCTCCATGAGTCATATCAGGACATAGTTAAACCTTTAATCAGCTACTCTTCAACGCCTTCCAGCATAGTATTCCTCCCAGCCAGATATGGAGAGAGTTCCGTATGCCCCCTCCCACTTCAGAATTTTTCGAAGGGTTATTTCTTTACCAAAGTAAGCAATCTCTCCCAGCCCTGTTTGATATTAGAGGATTTCAGCCGCCATGTGCCAACGATGCCGTAAGGGAGAAAGAGCACGATGGCAACGTAGATGGCCCCGTTGATGAAACTGGCGCTCTCGCCTACGAAGCGGCGCAGACCAAAATCGAGCAAACGATAGATGACCGCGCCGATCAGCGCGCCATCCAGCGTGCCGACGCCGCCAATGAGGATAATAAGCAGCGCCGCGACCGTGAAGCTTAACCCGGCCACGTTGGGCGTCACGATGGGTTGATAAATCGTATGCAATAACCCTGCCAGGGCAGCCGTGATGGACGACAACGTCAAGGCTGCCAGCTTGAAGTAGAAAGTGTTGTAGCCAAGCATCTGGGCGCGCCCCTCGTTCTCGCGGATGGCAATGCAGACGCGGCCGGTCGGCGAGTTGACGAAACGGCGGAAGAGCAGGTAAACGCCGATCATGAAGATCAGGGCGACGAAGTACAGTTGCAGCCGGTGGCTGGCCGGATCCAGAAAGGTCGGCGGGGTCACGCCTTGCAGGCCAACATCTGCGCCGGTGTAACTGCCCAGCTCGCGCGATTGGATCACGATGTAAAAGACGGAGGCCATGCCAAGCGTGACCAGCGCAAAGGTAATACCCTTGACGCGCGGCAGCACGATCCCGAACAGGATCGCCTGCACGACGCCGGCAACGATGACCAGTCCCAGCGTAGCCCAGAACGACCAGCCAAAGCTCTTGAGCATGACGCCGGTCAGGTAAGCGCCGACTGCGAAGAACATGGCATGTCCGAAAGACAACAGGCCGGTAATGCCGAAGATCAGATCATAGCTCAAAGCATAGACTGCCAGGATGAAAATCTCGATGGCCAATCCCTGGACGAATTTCGAGACCCCAGCTTGATTGGCAAAAACGGACGCCAACGATTGCCCTTCCACGGCAGCCACGAAGAAAGGCAGCAGCGCCAATAGCAAGGCTATGATTGCCAGTCCGCGGTTATCGCGAAGGAGCTTTGGCAGAGGCATTTTCCAACGTGCAGCGGTGGATCGCTCCGGCACAGCCTACTCCTTCCTACCGAACAAGCCTTGCGGCAGCACTAACAGGATGATGACCATCAGCAGCACCGTCGAAGCAGGAACCACCGGCGGCGTGGGCTTGAACGGCTCTGCCAGGAAGGGCAGCTTGATGCCGATTTGCCCGTACTTGATGATGAACTGCTGCATCAAGCCGACTAGCAGCGAACCGATGGCCGAGCCGGGGTAGCTGGTCAGGCCGCCGATTGCCAGGGCGATCAGCGCGTTGAGCAGGTAACTCTCGCCCATGCCGTTCGACAGCCCCAGCGAAGGGGCCGCCAGCGTGCCGCCCAACGTGGCCAGTCCAACGCCCAAGGCGAAGACGAACGTGAAAACCCGCTTGACGTTGATGCCCAAGGCTTCGACCATTTCGCGGTCTTGGACGCCAGCGCGGATGATCATGCCCAACCGTGAGCGTTGCAGCAGCACCCACACCACGATCAGCACCACGATCCCGACCAGGGGGATGAGAATCTCGTTATAGACGCGTACGCGCCCACCCAGCACGAGGATGGTCGAGCATTGGTGCGCCAGCCAGTCGCTCAGACTGGTGGCAGGGCAGCCTTCGCCTGCGCCGTTGAACAGCGCCGGTTTGGGCATGGTGAACTCCGTCCGCCCCCACATGGCGCGCACCACCTCGATGCCGATGGCGCTCAAGCCGAGCGTCAGCATCAGTTGGTAGATCGGGCGAATGTAGAGCGGGCGTATCAGCGTGCTTTCCATCAGCACGCCCAATGCGAACCCCATCAGGGTCGCGACGAGAACCGCGATCAGGAACAGCCAGGTTGTATCGAGCTTGTTCAGGGCGTCGGTCAGCAGGTTGTTACCCGCATACATCCCAAAACCAACTGCCAGCAGAAGGACGAAAATGCCAACCCTCAGCCACGAGATGCGCAGCGTGGCTACCGGCTGCCGTCCTGCTGAAAGTCCTGCCAGGCTGAAGGCCGCCAGTAGGCTGCCGAAGAGGATGCCCGCTATGTCAAGCGCAGGGGAAATGCCCACGAACTGAGCCGGCGCGGGCTGGAGTCGCTGCCCCTGGTCTGCCATGAAGGCGTAGGTTCCCGGACTTTGGGCGAAATTTTCCAGATCCCACGTGGAGATGGGATAGCGTGACAACGCGAGGAACAGGATGACGGCTGCCAGCAACAATCCCAGCCAGGGCCAGAGCCGCTTCAGACGCCCCTCGAGCTGGATCTGGATCCTGTTTGCCAAAAACGTCCACAGCGGCGCGAGGACGAAGCCGCTCGTCAACAGCGCGGCCGGCGTGAGAATGTCAATGAAGGTATCCGGGCGGACGTAAACCGTCCACCCCAAGTAAGCGCCGACCATGAATAGCGTGCCGTGCGCCAGGTTGAGCACGTCCAACAGGCCAAAGATGAGCGAAAATCCGGAAGCGACCAGAAAGGTGAGCGCTCCTACTGAGAGGCCGCGCAGCAGGGTAATGACCCAATCCTTGGTGGACATGCCGTGCGCGGCTCCCACAAAGAAAGCCACCAGCGCGAGGATGGTGATCCAGAGCACGCCGTTCTTGCGCAGAGAATGGAAAAATGCGTTCATCGCGGCTTCCTCAGGCGGCTCCAAGGTAGCGGTGGATGGTGGCCTGATCCTTGACCAGGTCGGCCATCTTGCCGCTCTTGACCGATTTGCCTTCCTCGATGATGACGTAATACTCGGCGAGCTGGCTGGCGACCAGAAAATTCTGCTCGACCAGCAGCACGGTGCTGTCCGCCGAAAGCTGACGAATGGCGCTGATCATGTGCTCGATGATGACAGGCGCCAGCCCTTCGCTCGGCTCGTCAATCAAAAGCAACTGGTTATCGGCAACGAGCGCCCGGGCAATCGCCAGCATCTGTTGCTGCCCGCCGGAGAGATGTGCGCCCGTCAACCGAATCAGACGCTTCAGGTCCGGGAAGAGGTCGAAAATGAAATCCTGCTTGCGCAGGAAGTCGCCCTTGCGCCGCTCGGCGATTTTCAAGTTCTCCTCTACAGTCAAATCCCGGAAGACGGCGCGATGCTCAGGGACAAAACCAATGCCCAGCGCGGCAATATCGTAGCTGCGCATACCCTGGATTTCACGCCCTTTGAAAATCACTTTGCCCTTGCCAGCGGGGGCAAGACCAAGCACCGACCGGAGCGTAGTGGTCTTGCCTGCACCGTTGCGGCCCAGGAGGGTAGTGATGCTGCCCTTCGGGACGCGCGTCGTGACGCCCTGCAAGATGTGGTATTGGCCGATGAAAGTATGAATGTCAATGATTTCCAGAAGGTTTTCCATACCGACCCCCTTCAGGACAAAAGCTCGTACAGCCCGCCCAGATAGGCAGCCTGCACTTCCTTATGGGCGGAGATCTCGGCCGGCGTCCCTTCGGCCAGTACGCGCCCCTGGTGCATGACGGTGATGGTGTCGGATACGTTCATCACCACATTCATGTTGTGCTCGACCAGCATCACGGTTTTGCTCCCTTTTTGTTGGATTTCCTGGATCAGCCGGATCAATTCGGGGACTTGCTCGGCAGCCATCCCGGCAGTCGGCTCATCGAGCAGCAACAGTTCCGGGTCAGGCGCGAGGATCATGCCCAGCTCGAGCTTGCGCTGGTCGCCGTGCGGGAGCGTTTTTGCCTGCGAGAAGGCGCGTTCTTTCAATCCCACTTGGTAGATGACTTCCCAGGCGCGCTTGTCGTACTTCTTGAAACGACTGACATGGTTCATGAAGCGGAAATTATCCTTTCCCATCGCCTGGCAGGCCAGCCGGATATTTTCATAGACTGTGAGATTGGGGAAGATGTTTGTGATCTGGAAGGAGCGCCCCATGCCCATGTGGATGCTGCGGTGAACTGGTTGGTGGGTAATGTCCTTCCCCTTGAAGATCACCCTGCCGCTGGTCGGCTCGATGTTTCCGCTGAGCAGGTTGAAGAAAGTGGTTTTTCCGGCCCCATTCGGCCCGATGATCGAGTGCAGAGTATTTGCCCGTACTTTGATGCTCACGTCCGCGACGGCGACGAGCGCGCCGAATGCCTTGCGAAGGCCGATAGTTTCGAGAATAATGCCAGAGTCCATTCTTCTCTTCCGGACGATATGAGGAAATGAGTTGCCGAGGGTCCAGCAAAGTCAGCAACTGAACCCTCGGTATTCTATTTTACGCTATTTCGTGCTATCCCAATAAACTGGGAGGATGGGGCGTGCAGGTGGCTTCGCGTCACCTGGACATCCTCATCTTCTCTGCTTAGAGAGGTAGGGGATTAACTATTGGCCGGAGAGGCTACCATAGGGCAGGCTGCCGCAGCGAGTTTTCAGAGCTTCAGGCAGCAAGCAGGGCGGCTCTGGGCGTGTGGTCTCGACGTATTCGTAGAAGTTGGCATCCGGATCGGTGACATTCAACAGCTTCAGGATATACATATCCTGGATGGCAACGTGGTCCTCGGGGCGAATGTAGATAGTGCCCTTCGGCCCGTCGAAGCTCATGCCTTCCATAACAGCCTTGAGCGCGTCGCCGCTGACATCGCCGTTGGTGGCCTTGATGGCTTCGATGGCCATAATGGCTGCGTTCATGCCATCCGCATCGAACAGGTCGGGCATCACACCGTAGCGGGCCTTATCCTGAGCTTTCAGGAAGTCATTGATGGGGTTTTGAGGAGCGGAGTAATGGTATAGGATACCGCTGGTCGAGCCCACTGCGTTGCCAAAGAAGAACGGCATGAGCGCGTTGTCAATAAACGTTGCACCGAGCGCCATAGTATCGGCAACGCCCTGATCCTTGGCAGCCTGCATCATTGCTGCAAAGCCAGCGCCAGCCCAGGTCACGATGTAGGCTTCTGCGCCACTGTTAGCGATCTGCTCCATATAAGGCGTGAAGTCGGTCGTGTCCAGCGGGGCGAAGATATCATCGGCCACAAACGTACCGCCGCCGAGCGTGCAGGCGTCGCGGAAGGCAGCCGCAGAACCGCGCCCAAAAGCGTAGTCCGGTGCAATCTGGACGAATGTCTTGTACTGCTTGACAAGATATAGGCACTCGTTCATGGCGTCCTGGTAGTTGTTGCGGCTGACGCGGAAGGTGTACTCGTTAAAGTTGACGCCAGTGATGTCATTGGCGGCCGCAGGAGCGACGATCAACGGGATCTTGTTTTCGAGGGCAATGCCCTGCAGTGTAGCCGTCGCACCAGAGGAGACGGTGCCGACCAGGATGTTAACCTTTTCCACATCAATCAGTTCGCGGGCTACAGTGGTGGTGGTTTCGGGATTGCTGCCATCGTCGCGGACAAAGACCTGGATTTCGCAATCTTCCAGTTTGAAGGTATTTTCCTGGGCTTGGGTGAAGTCGAACTTATCGCCAACTGAGCCGGGCGCCCCAGTAGCATATTCCATGCCGAGCATGAACGAGCGCAGGATGTGCGCGCCGTAAATGGCGAGAGCGCCTGATGCGTCGGTGATCAAGCCAATCTTGATCGGCGTGGCGCAACTAAATGGCGGAGGTGGCGCTTCAGTGGGGGCTTCAGTCGGAGCCTCGGTGGGAGCTACCGTCGGTGGCTGTGGCGCTTTGGTCGGCGTCGGTGTCGCGGTCGGTCCGCAAGCCGCCATCAGCATGGAAAAGATCAGCACACCTAGAGCAAATAAGCGTACAGTTTTCATTTCAATCCTCCTCCTAGGAGATAGAGAATCTATTAGGATATGTAATAAGCGGTTACGAGAAACAATATATCTTCAGTTTCATCACCTCCTCTTTATCATAGTTTTTCCGAAGCAATGTGGGCATGGAAGGCCTTGTTGAACTCTCCAGGCTTTTCGATATAGGGTAAATGCCCCGCGTCTGCGATGACGATTTCCTCGTAGCTTCCGCCTGCGGCAACATACTTTTTCAAGACGGCACGGATCTGGCCGAGCATGGGCTGTGCCGGGAAAGCAGCCTCGCCCGGCCAGCCAGGGATCAGCCCCATCTTGCCCAGAAAACCGGGGTCGGAAGCGGCTGTGTCGGATACCACCAGGTCATGACTGCCGCGCACCCAGAGCACCTTCAACTTTGGCTCGCCCGCGATGATCTTTTCCACGTCAACAGCGTATTTGGGCGAAAGGGCGTTGGTCGCGCCCCATTTCCCTGGCGCCATGAAAGGCCAGTTGGCGGATTGGACCGAATCGCCGGGCACATCCTGGTCGCCGAGGTGGGTAGAAAGCAGTGAGGAAAGCAACTCCTCCTCCCGCGCCGGGATGAAGGGCGGCTTGACCAGCAGCATGCGGATCGCGGCGCGCGGCGAGAATTGGCTCTCCAGCGAGCGGTCGCCGTTCTTCATGCGCTGGATCAGCTCTGGGTTGGAAAGCCCGCCGCCGGAACCGGCAAAGTCTGGGTAGCAGGGAGTCCCATCTATATCTTTCGTCCCGCCGAAGCCATAGGGCGAGCCGGTGTCTACCAGTGTGACGGTCAGGAAACGTTCGGGATGATCGGCCATCATCTGCCAGACCACCACGCCGCCCAGCGAGTTACCGACGATGTGCGCCTTTTTGATGCCTAGATCGTCAAGCAACGCCGCGGCGTCGTCGGCTAGGTCGCCTGTGCCGCGCGTGGCGTCAATTTTCTTTGCGGGGTCTGCATCGCCGAAACCGCGTTGATCGGGCGCGATGCCGCGATAGCCTTTGGGCATGGCAAGCATCGTCTCCTCCCACCACGTCGTCGAGGAGACATTGCCGTGCAGGAAAAGCACAGGGATGCCATTTTCCGCTCCGCTGAAGAGGACGCGCGTGGTGAGGCGAGAAGTGGTGATGGTCTTGGCGATAATACCTTCGAGGGTAGGGATGGGCATAAGTTCTCCTATTTCCAACCAATATATTTCTCTCTCAACTTTGCCTTCTCGACCTTTCCGTAAGCCGAGTAAGGCAGAGAATCAGCAAAAATGATCTCTTTGGGAATCTTGTAACGCGCCAGCTTGCCCTGGCAAAATTCTTTCAGTTCCGTTTCGCTGGCTTTGCTTCCCTCCTCGAGGACGACGATCATCAAGCCAACCTCGCCCCAGGTGGCGTCGGGCTTGCCGATCAGGGCGGCGTCCTTCACGGCGGGATGCTCGCGAAAAACGGCCTCCACTTCGGCGGCGTAAATGTTCTCGCCGCCGCTCTTGATCATGTCCTTGTAGCGGCCATCAATGTAGAAGAAACCGTCCGCGTCGCGGTGGGCCATATCGCCGGTGTGGAACCAACCATCCACGATGGCCTTGGCCGTCGCTTCGGGATTGCGCCAATAGCCGGCGCAGACGTGCGGGCCGTGGATCAGCAGCTCGCCTACCTCGCCAGCCGGAACGTCCGCGCCGCTTTCGGGGTTCACGATCCGCATCTCGCTGTGGAAGATCGGCTTGCCTACCGAGCCGATCTTGGTCATCGCTCCCTCGTCGGTCATGCTGAAGCAGTTCACGCCGACTTCGGTGAGCCCGTACCCCTGGCGGAAGGTGACACCTTTTTGCGCGTGCCAGGCATTCGTCAATTGGGGCGGACAGGGTGCGCCCCCGCTGATGAAGTAGCGCACCTGACTGAAATCGGCTTTCTTGTAATAGTCCGAATCCATCCACATCTGGAAGAGCGTGGGCACGCCCAGGATGACCGTGCAGCCCTCCTCCACGATCCAGCGCAGCGAGTCAACTGGGTCGAAATCACGCGCCAGGATGATGCGCCCGCCGACGTACAAAACGGGCGTCATGAAAGCGAACAGCCCGCCGGCGTGATAGAGCGGCGTGTAAATAGGAGAAATATCCTTTTCGTTCACGCCCCAACTGACGACGGTGTTGATAGCGTTGAACAGGATCTGGCGGTGGGGGAGGATGGCGCCCTTGGGATTGCCGGTCGTGCCGGACGTGTACAAGATGCAGTAGGGCGTCTCCAGATCCATCTCCGGGCGCGTCGGCTCCTGACCCGAGGCCTGCTCCAGGCCATTTTCGTAATCCACCACCGGGGCTATTTTCGCCCCTCGCAGGCTGACGAGATGCTCGATGTGGATTTTCGGGCGCATTTCTTCCACCACCGGCGCAAATTCAGGCTCGCAGAGCAACACCTTCGGTTCCAGGTCGTTGACCATGTAAGTCAATTCCCTGGCTGTCAACCGCCAGTTGAATGGGGCAAAGATCGCCCCAATTTTGGGCAAACCGTAGAACAGGTCAACGTAGACGATGCTGTTCTTCGCCAAGATGGAGACGCGGTCGCCCTCACACACGCCCAACGTATCGTGCATGAAATTCGCCAGGCGGTTGGCGCGGGCATTGAGCGCGGCATAGGTGTAACGCCCTCCGGTTTCGAGTTCGACCAGCGCAATGTGTTCCGGCGTCAATTCAGCGCGTTTACTCAGCAGGTCAGCAGCGTGCATAAGCCTCTCGGGTCGTTCCAGTTTAGCATGTAGGAGTTTCCCTCCGGTTACACGATTCACAGTCTCCCATCAAAAAGAAAAGGAAAATGGGGGGTGTGCGGGCGGCTTTGCCG
>CAYZIQ010000076.1:0-14249 GCA_964478375.1 uncultured Chloroflexus sp.
CAGCGGACTGGTCTCGATCTCGAAGATGGCATCGCGTTGCAATCGCTGCTTGAGCGCTGATGGCTTATCGCAGGCCAGCACGCGTCCCTCGTTGATGATGGCGACGCGGTCGCACAACTCGTCCGCCTCGACCATGTAATGCGTGGTCAGCAGCAGCGTGCGCGCGCTGTCCGCTTCCAGCCACTGGCGGATGAAGCGGCGCACGTCGCGCGAGGCACTCACGTCCAGGCCGAGGGTCGGCTCGTCGAGGAACAGTACTTCTGGGTCAGTCAGGAAGCCGCGCACGATGTTCATCTTCTGGCGCAGGCCGGTCGAGAGGTCCGAAGATTTCGTGTGGATGCGGTCCGCAATACCGACCATGGTGAGCAGCTCTTCAATACGCCGGTTGGCTTCCTTTGAGGAGAGGCCGTAGAACTGCGAGAACATCCACAGGTTCTCGCGCACCGTCAGCAAGCCGTAGCCCGAAGACTCGCCGCCGGAGACCATATTGATGCGCGGACGGATGAGCTGCGGGTGTTCGACTACGTCGAAGCCGGAGACACGCGCCCGGCCCGAGGTCGGGGCGAGCAGCGTGACCAGAATTTTGATGAGGGTGGTCTTGCCTGCGCCGTTCGGGCCGAGCAGGCCGAAGAGTTCGCCCTGTTCGATCTGGAGGTTGACCTCCTGCAGGGCGACCAGTTCTTTGCGGATTTTCTTCTCCTTTTTGCTGCCGCGTATTTTGTAAATCCGCCCCAGGTTTTCCGTTTCGATTGCAAAAGGGGTCATAATATCTCCGCGCCGGGCTCATTTTTTCATTACAGAATTGTCAGACAAGCGTAGGGGAAACGTAGGTTAAGCGTCAAGCACATTAAAGACCGGAATGGTAATATTGGAACGTAAGGCGATTTCTCTTCTCCTCCTTTCAACAGAGGGCCGGGGTCGGCGTCCCCGGCTCTCCAGATTCTATCACATGTTATAATCGCGGAACTTGTCATTGCGAGGAGCGCAGCGACGAAGCAATCCCCAACCTGGGAGGAGATTGCTTTGCCGACTTGGTCTCGATACGCAAAATAAAGCTACTCGACCATCGGCGGCTCGCAATGACACGAACAACGCCGTGATTCAGACCTCCCGCATCACCTATCGTGTGAACCAGTTCTGGCACGCTTTGCGGACGTCCGCTCATTTTGTGGATACGCGGCAAATCTCTCCATATCTCTCCCCAACGCAAATAGTTTTATTCTGCCAGATGCAGCCTTCAGAGCAGTGGCACGCATCCTTGGTCTTACAGCGGTTGAAAGACAGTGGACAGGATCATCCTGAGCTGCTCGTGGCCGCACTCCTGCATGATGTGGGCAAAATCCTGTGTCCGCTTTCACCGCTGGAGCGCGCCATGATCGTGCTGGGCAAGATATTCTTCCCGCGCCTGGCTTCCCGCTGGGGAAGAGGAGCACCGCGGGGTTTTCGTCGCCCGTTCGTCGTCGCGGAATGTCACGCCGAGTGGGGCGCGGAGCTGGCCGCCCGTGCAGGCGTATCCGAGATGACCATCAGCCTGATCCGTCGCCACCAGGATTCCGCCGCTGGCGGCGATCCTCTCTTGCTCGCTCTCCAGGCTGCGGATGATGAAAATTAAGCTTGTATCGCAAAGCGAAAACAAAGACTACAAAGTCACCAAGTCACGAATTTGAAATCGTTTTCGTGTCTTTGTGCCTTGGCGGTTGCATTTGAAACGAGGAAATCATGACTGTTCAAATTGCCATCATCGGCCTGGGGCAGGTCGGGGCTTCGGTCGGGCTGTCGCTGGCTGCCCACACCGACCAGGTGACGCGCCTCGGCAACGACATCCAGCCTGGAATTGCCCAGAAGGCGTTGAAACTGGGCGCCATTGATAAAGTGCAATATAACCTGCCATCTGCGGTGGCCGGAGCCGATGTTGTCTTTCTAGCCCTTCCGGTGGATCAAATCCGTGAGACGCTCAAGATCATCGCCCAAGACGTAAAAACGGATGCGGTAGTCATGGATACCGCACCAGCTAAGGCTGCCGTGGCCGCCTGGGCTAAGGAACTGCTACCGGAAAGACGACACTACGTTGGGCTGACGCCAGTGTTCAATCCTTCCTGCCTTCACGAACAAGCACAAGGGATCGAGGCGGCGCGCGCCGATCTCTTCCAAAAAGGCTTGATAGCGATCGCCGCGCCGTCTGGGACGCCGGGCGAGGCGGTCAAACTGGCAGCCGACCTAGCGACCTTGCTGGGCGCGCAGCCGTTCTTCGTTGACCTGGCTGAAGTGGACGGCATGATGGCCTCAGCGCACCTCCTGCCGCAGTTGAGCGCAGCGGCTCTGATCAACACGCTCATGGGTCAGCCCGGCTGGCCGGACATCCGCAAAGTGACCGGGCGCCCCTTCGCCAGCGCCACGGATCAAGCCATTTTCCAAGATGGAGCTGTCGCGCTGCAGGAAGCTGCCCTGCACAACCGCGAGAACGTCGTTCGCCTGCTCGACGAGTTGGTTGCCAATCTTACCGTCCTACGTACGGCCATTGCCCAGAAAGATGCTGATGATCTAAAAAGCCATCTTGAAACCGCCCGCGAAGGGCAACTGAAGTGGTGGCAAGAACGCAGCACGGGTGATTGGCTCTCAGTCGAACGCGGCAGACCCGAGATGCCCAAAAGCGGAGATATGATGTGGAAGCAGCAGCTTGGCGGTTTGAGCAGGCTTTTCGAGCCGAAGCCCAGAGGTGAAGAAAAGAAGAAATAATCATGCCATACTTCTGCTACATCCTCGAATGCGCCGACGGCAGTTACTACACCGGCTGGAGTACCGATCCCATCCGCCGCGAACAACAGCACAACGCCGGGCGCGGAGCGCGTTACACGCGCACGCGCCGGCCGGTGAAATTAGTCTATGCTGAGGAACAGGCGGATAAGGTCAATGCGCTGAGGCGGGAGAGGCAGATCAAAGAGCTGACGCGGGTGAAGAAAGAAGCGCTGATTACTCGGTAAACAACGGCAAGTGCCCCAGGGCAATGACATGTTCCCACTTGGCGCGCTCGCCCTCGGTCATGATAGCCGCTTCGCAGACGACTTCCGCACCTGCTTTCTCCATGATCATCCTCATGCCCTGTAACGTTGAGCCGGTGCTGATCACGTCGTCCACAATCACGGCACGCTTACCTCTGGCCAGTGCTTGATCCTTTTCATCCATGATCAGAGTCTGCGGCTCGCCAGTGGTGATGGAGAGCGTCTCGGCGATCAAGGCTGCGCCCATGTACGGCTTGTATGCCTTGCGCAGGACAACGTAGGGCTTCTTCGTTTCCACCGACAGTGCATGTATCAATGGGATGGACTTGGCCTCTGCGGTCACCAAAATATCGAACTTAATCGCCTTGAGCCCCTTTCCCAATGCTTTGGCACAGGCCTGTACCAATTCGGTATCACCGAGAATATTGAGGATGGCGATCTTCAAGCCTGGCTTGACCTCGAATAGTCTCAGGTCGCGCTTTAGACCAGCGATTTCGACCGCATAAGTTTCGTGAGTGGACATATTTCTCCTTCCGGGGAATTATTGTTCTGGGCTAGTTTATCATAAATCCTCTGCCAGGCAATCTCCCTGCGGTATAATTTTTCCATGCTCCCCCACCTGCAGCTCAATGACACTGTCCGCCTGCGCAAGCCGCACCCCTGCGGCTCGTACGAGTGGAACATCGTCCGCTTGGGCGCGGATATCGGCCTGGAATGTGTCGTATGCAAACGGCGGGTACTGTTGACGCGGCGAGAGCTGGCGCGGCGGATGAAAGCCATCCTTCCCAAAGAAAAGAATGAACAATCTGCCTAAAGAAACAAATCACAGAGAGACAAACGATGTCTCTGTGCGTTCTGTGATTAAAAGACCGCATGTCCTCTTTCTATTTTCCGATACCGGCGGTGGACATCGCGCCGCCAGCGAGGCCATCATCGAAGCCCTAGAACTGGAATTCGGCGACAGTCTCACCACTGAGATGGTGGATTTCCTGAAAGATTATGCCCCATCGCCTTACAATCACTTGCCTGAATTTTATCCGGATATGGTGCGCGTGCCGGAATTGTGGGGAGCAGGCTTCCATATCAGCGACGGCCGCCGGCAAGCCCGCCTCATGACCTCAACCCTCTGGCCAATTGTGCGCCGCGCCGCGCGCCGATTGGTGCGCGAGCACCCCAGCGATATGCTGGTCAGCGTGCATCCCCTCGCCAACTCTTTTTTCCTGAAAGCCCTCGGCAAGAACCGGCCGCCATTCATTACCGTGGTGACCGACATGGTCAGTACACACGCCTTGTGGTTCGACCGGCGCGCCGACTTGATCCTTGTCCCAACCGAGATGGCCCGCCAGCGCGCCATCGAATACACCATGCCGCCCGAAAAAGTCCGCGTGGTGGGACAACCAGTCTCCGAAAGTTGTTCCGCCCCTCCCGGCGATAAAATTGCTCTGCGCCAAGGGTTAAACTGGCCAAAGGATAAGATCATCGTGCTGCTGGTTGGCGGCGGGGAGGGAATGGGACCATTAGCCGAAACGGCGCGCGCTATTGACGAGTCAGGCCTGGACGTAGGCTTGGTCATCGTAACCGGGCGGAATGCCAAGCTCAAAGCCGAACTCAAAGCCCTGACTTGGGAAAACCCCACCTTCGTCTACGGTTTCACCCATGATATGCCATGTTTTATGCGCGCAGCCGACGTGTTGATTAGTAAGGCTGGGCCAGGGACGATTGCCGAGGCGCTCAACGCCGCGCTGCCGATCATCCTCTATGCCAAACTGCCCGGCCAGGAAGACGGGAACGTCAGCTTTGTGGAATATGCCGGCGCGGGGGTCTGGGCGCCGGAGCCGCTCAAGGTGGTACAGACGCTGACGCGCTGGATCTGCCGCCCACATGAACGCGAGAAAGTAGTGGAAAACTGTCGCCGCGCTGCCCAGCCCCAAGCCTCGCGGCAGATTGCACGGATTTTGGGCGAACAGGTCGGGTTGGTCTGATATAATCCCTGCCATGCCCATCCTGGCCCCCAACACCCTGGAGTTCTTCAGCCGCAGCCCAGAGCAGACCCGCCGAGTCGGGATGCGCCTGGGTGGGTTGCTTCAGACCGGCGATGTGATCTGCCTCGAGGGTGAATTGGGTGCCGGAAAGACCACCCTCGTGCAGGGCGTGGCCCAGGGCTGGGGCTCGTTGGATTCCGTTTCCAGCCCGACCTTCGTGCTGATCAACGTTTACCGGCGGCCGGATGCAGCCCAGCTTTTCCACCTGGACGCTTACCGGCTGGAATCTGCCGCCGAAGCCGAGGAGCTGGATATCGACGCGCTGCTGGTCCAAGGACCGCTGGTGGTCGAGTGGCCGGAGCGGATTGAACCTGTCCTGCCGGGCGAGCGCTTGTGGGTAAAACTGGAATATCTCGCAGAAGAGCACCGCGAGATGCAGTTCACCACTCGTGGGGAACGCTACAAAAGCTTGCTGGCAGCTTTTCGCCAAGTTGTCTATGGAGTAGCGTAATGCTGCTGGCGCTGGATACCTCCACTGCGCAGGTCGGCCTGGCGCTCTACGACGGGACGCAGGTTCTCAGCGAACTCTTCTGGCACAGCCGCGCCCATCACACCCGCGAACTTGCTCCTGCGTTGGCTAGTCTCATGGCGCGCACAGGGGTTAAGATGGACGAGGTCAAAGCCTTGGGCGTGGCGCTTGGCCCTGGATCGTTCACCAGTTTGCGGGTGGGACTGGCACTGGCGAAAGGCTTGGCCCTGGCACGGCATTTGCCGATGATCGGGATCCCTACCCTGGACATCCTGGCGGCAGCGCAGCCCATCCGGGACCTGCTGCTGGCGGCTGTTCTCCAGGCCAGGCGCGGACGTTTGGCCGTCGGCTGGTATCGCGCCCCCAAAAACGAGTGGCAGGCTCAGGGTCCGGCCACGCTGACGACGGCCGAGGCTCTGGCTCAAAGCATCAACGCGCCGACCATCGTCTGTGGTGAGTTGTCCGCTGAAGAACGTCAACGCTTGGCGCGCAAGCATAAGAACGTCATTTTGCCTTCACCGGCCAGGTCCGTCCGCCGTCCGGGATTTCTGGCTGAATTGGCCTGGGCGCGCTGGCAGGAAGGGAATGTTGACGCGGCCGGATCGCTGGTACCGATCTATCTGCACGAGGCGGGAGGCGTTCCGGCGTGAGCGTCGGCGAGGTCATCATTCGGCGCATGAGGCCGGAGGATGTGCCAGTCGTCCACGAGATTGATATGCTCTCGTTCAGTCTGCCCTGGCCGGAGCGCTCGTTCCACTTCGAGGTGAGCGAAAACGCCGTTTCGCGTTGCTGGGTAGCCGAAGCGGCGGTGAACGGTGAAACCAGGATCATCGCGATGCTGATCTTGTGGCTGCTGGTGGACGAGGCGCATATCGCCACGGTGGCGGTTCACCCCGATTTTCGGCGCTGTGGCATCGGCAGCCGGATCATCGTGAAAGCGCTCGAAGCTGCGCGTGCAGAAGGGGCACGGCGCGCCTTTCTTGAAGTCCGCGAAAGGAACGTCGCCGCGCAAGAGATGTACAGGAAGTTTGACTTCGAAATCACTGGTCGCCGCCCGCACTATTACCGAGATACTGGCGAAGACGCGATCCTGATGACGTTGGAGGGATTGCAAGTTGGAGGGTTGGAAGGTTTGAAGGTTGAAAGGCATGTGATGTATGACGAGAGTGATACGTGAAGAGTGAAGAGTGAGGAGTGAAGGAGGTACGCGTGGATTCTGCTGAAATCCTAGCCCAAATTGCCTCTGAAGTTTCGACCTGCCAGGCATGTGCCTTGTACCACTCGCGCAAGAATGCAGTGCCTGGCGAGGGCCCGGCAAATTCCGAGATCATGTTCATCGGCGAGGGACCGGGCTTTTACGAAAACGAACAGGGGCGTCCCTTCGTCGGCGCGGCGGGAAAGTTCCTGGAGGAGTTGCTGGCTCAAGCCGGGCTGAAACGCTCCGAGGTGTGGATCGGTAACGTGGTCAAGTGCCGCCCGCCGGGCAACCGCGACCCTTTACCTGAAGAGTTGGCCGCATGTGACAAATACCTCGAGCGGCAAATCGCAGCCATCAACCCGAAGATCATCATCACCCTCGGGCGCTACTCGATGGGTAAGTTCATGCCCAACGCGAAGATCAGCGCCGTCCACGGGCAGATGCGCCGCATCGGCGACCGCTTCGTGATCGCCATGTACCACCCGGCTGCGGCCCTGCATCAGGCCAAGTACAAGCCTGACCTTATCACGGATTTTGCCCGGCTGCCGAAACTGCTGGAGCAGGCGCGCAGCGCGCTGGCAAAATCCGCGCCTGCGCCTGCAGAAGAAGCGCAGGAAGAACCAAAGCAGTTGAGTCTGTTCTGATCTCATGCCCTCACCCTTGCATCCCTCTCCCGATTTCGGGAGAAGGGACGGGGGTGAGGGGGAGGAAAAATGACTATTAAAGAAACGCTCCTCAAGAAATTGCATGACAAAACCGCGCGTATCGCCATCCTGGGCATGGGCTATGTTGGCCTGCCGCTGGCGGTCGTCTTTGCCGAGGCGGGGTTCACCGTCACCGGCATTGACCCGGACGAACGCAAGGCCGATGCGCTGAATAAGGGTACCAGCTACATCCCCGACGTGCCGACAGAAACGGTGGCGAAACTGGTCAAGTCCGGCCGCTTGAAAGCCACTACGGATTTCTCGGTTCTAAAGGAGATGGACGCGGTCAGCATCTGCGTTCCCACGCCGCTGCGCCAGACCGGCGACCCGGACATGTCGTTCATCCTATCCGCTACCGAGCAGTTGGCCAAGTACATGCACAAGGGCATGATCGTGGTGCTGGAGTCAACCACCTACCCCGGCACGACGCGCGAGGTCCTGCTGCCCAAGCTGGGCGAGGAGAAAGGCTTGAAGGCTGGCGAGGACTGGTTCCTGGCCTTCTCGCCGGAGCGCGTCGACCCGGGGCGCACGGACTACACCACGCTCAACACGCCCAAGGTGGTGGGCGGCATTACCGAGGCCTGTGCCGAGGTCGCCGCGGCCTGGTATAGCGGGGCGATCCAGAAAATCCACATGGTCTCGTCAGCGGAAGCTGCGGAGATGGCCAAACTGCTGGAGAACACCTTCCGCATGATCAACATCGCCATGGTCAACGAACTGGCGATCATGTGCGAACGCATGGGCGTGGACGTCTGGGAGGTGATAGACGCCGCCGCCACCAAGCCTTTTGGCTTCATGAAGTTTACACCGGGGCCGGGGCTGGGCGGTCACTGCATCCCGATTGATCCGCTCTATCTTTCCTGGAAAATGAAAGCCTACCAGTACAATGCCCGCTTCATCGAACTGGCTTCCGACATCACTACCAATATGCCGCGCTATGTGGTCAGCCGCGTCTTGGACGCCATGAACGAGCGCGGCAAGGCGCTCAAGGGTAGCTGCTGCCTGGTGCTGGGAGCAGCCTACAAGCCGGACATTGACGACATCCGCGAATCGCCTGCCCTGGAGATCCTCGATCTACTGCAGAAGAAGGGTGCCATAGTGAAATATCATGACCCGTACATTCCGACCCTGAGGACCCATGCGGGCGTCGAGATGCGCAGCGTACCAGACCTGATGGCGGCCATCCGCCAGGCAGACTGCGTGGTGATCGTGACGAATCACAAAGTCTACGATTACGCGGCAATCCTGGAAGCGGCGAAGTTCATCTTCGACAGCCGTAATGCCTTGGGCAAGGCCGGGAAGGATAGCCCAAAAGTCGTCAGACTCTAGCCCGGATTAGATATAGCGGTCGGTACATCTGGATCAGCCACAGATGAACACAGATAAACACGGATACTGCTTGGAAAAACCCACATGAAGCAATCGCTAAAGCAAGCCGTGCCGTCATTCCTTTTGAACCCGGTCAGCAAATTGAAATGGAGCTTCATCGCACGCTTCCGCAAGACGACGCGAAAGATCAATGCGGCCTTTTCCGTAGCTTTCCAGCGGCTCCTCGGGACGATGGGCTATTCTGTTGCAAGGAAAAGCGATTATTACTCCCCACTACCGTCGCTCGACCGCCTTAAAAAGAATTACGAACGCTGGTATCGCCCCAGCGCACTCCCGGGCATCGAATACGATCTCGAAGCCATGAAAAAGGAGCTCCAAAGCCTGCTCGCGCGTTATTACGGCGAGTTTTCCGCTTTCCCGGCCTTCGAGCAGCTGCGCAAGATTTACGGACCTGGCTATACTTCGCTAGATGCGCTGATGCTCCACATGATGATCCGGCAGCTCAAGCCGAAGCGCTACATCGAGGTCGGTTCCGGCCTGTCTACTTACTATTGCAGCCTGGCAGCCGAGAAGAATGCCAGCGAAGACCACCCTCTTCAAATAACCTGCATCGAGCCGCATCCTTATGAGAAACTATGCACCCTGCGAGGCATACAAGTCATACCCAAAGAAGTTCAGGATGTGGAATTTTCATTTTTCCGGCAACTGGAGGACGGTGATGTCCTCTTCATCGATTCCACGCACGTGCTGAACATAGACGGCGATGTGCCGTATCTCTACCTGGAGGTGCTGCCCAGCCTCAAGGCTGGCGTGACGGTCCACATCCACGATGTGCCATTTCCTTACAATATTCCCTATCCGCCCGAACTGTGGCTGTTCCGGCAAACCTGGCCGATGTTCTGGAACGAGGCCATGATGTTGCAGGCTTTTTTGTGCTTCAACAAGCAGTTCGAGATAACCATGTCTCTGCCGCTCATCCGTCACTTCGACGAACCATTTTTGAAGCAGGTCGTGCCGAACTACGAAACGGTAGAGCAGAACCCCAACACATTCAGCTCGATTTGGCTGAAGAGGATTGCTTGATAAATGGCTGATTACCTGGTCACCGGCGCGGCCGGTTTCATCGGGGCGCGTGTCGCCGAGATGCTGCTGGCGCAGGGACATGCCGTCACCGGCGTGGATAACCTGAACGACGCCTACGACGTGCACATGAAAGAGCATCGCCTGCGGAAACTCCAGACGCTGTCCAGATTTACGTTTGAGCGATTAGACGTCTCCGACCGGGAAATCGTCACCCGTCTCTCGTCACCCGTCACCCCAAAATTCGACGCGGTGATAAATCTCGCCGCCCGCGCCGGAGTGCGCGCCAGTGTCGAAAATCCCTGGGTATTTGTCGAGACCAATGTCCTCGGTACTTTGAACCTGCTGGAACTCTGCCGCCAGCGTGGGATCGAAAAATTCATCCTCGCCTCGACCTCCAGCATCTATGGCGCGGACGCGCCTCTGCCCACGCCTGAAAGTGCGGACAGCGACCACCCCCTCCAACCCTACGCCGCCAGCAAAAAGGCGGCCGAGGTGCTAGGCCACAGCTATCATTCCCTGTATGGCATTGACGTAACGGTGGTTCGCTATTTCACCGTCTACGGACCGGCCGGCCGGCCGGATATGAGCATGTTCCGCTTTGCCAAGTGGATCACCGAAGGGCAGCCTCTGCATCTCTACGGAGATGGGGAACAGTCGCGCGGCTTCACCTACGTGGACGACATCGTGCGCGGTACGATTGCCGCTCTCCAGCCACTCGGTTACGAGATCATCAACCTGGGCGGACACGAGGTCATCACGATGAACGGCTTGATCGAGATGCTCGAAGAGGTCATCGGCAAGGAAGCGCGCATCGAACGCCATCCGCCCAATCCGGCTGACATGCTGACCAGCTGGGCTGACGTGAGCAAAGCGCGTCGCTTGCTCGGCTGGCAACCGCAGGTCGGCTTGCGCGAGGGGGTGCAGCGGCTCGTAGATTGGTACCACGCCGAACGCCTCTGGGCAAAAGAGGTTGCCACCCTGTGACATCTCTCCGCGAAATGCTGACTGCCTGGCGCCAGGACAATCTGTTGCGAAAAGTCCTGCGCAACACCGGCTATCTTTTCGTCGGCAATACGCTCAGCTCTGTGGCGCAGAGCATCCTGGCGGCGCGGCTGCTCGGCGTGCTCGGATTCGGCATTCTGGGGACGGTCATCGCCTTCGCCTCGAATGTCAACCGGCTGCTGTCCTTCCGCATGGGGGAGCTGGTCATCAAATACATGGGGCAGTTCCTGGCGCAGGAGAAAAAGGAACACGCCGCCGCGGTGCTGAAAGCTGCTGCGCTGACAGAAACCCTCACCTCGATCGTGGCCTATCTCTTGCTCGTCCTGCTTTCGCCCTGGGCAGCCAGGCACATTGCCAAAGACGTAACCACTGCCCCGCTCTTCACTTTCTACGCCCTGGCACTGTTGACCAACTTCGTCGCCGAGACTTCCACCGCCGTCTTGCAGGTTGGCGACCACTTCCGCAGCCAGGCCATCATCAATTTTCTGCAATCCTTCCTGACCGTCGCCCTGATCGCCTATGCCTTTCTCGTCCACGGGAACATCTGGCTGGTGTTGGCCGCCTATCTGCTGGGCAAATCGCTCAATGGTCTGGCGCTGGCTGCTGTCGCGCTCCGCCGCGCCGGGCAGATGCTGGGAGCAGGTTGGTGGCGAGCATCCTTCCGCTTGCTGCCGCCGCGTCGTGAGTTCTGGGGTTTTGCCCTGAGCACCAACTTGAGCGCCACGGCCAGCATGTTGATCCGTGACAACGAAGTGGTCTGGGTTTCCTACTTCCTCTCGCCGCTCGAGGCCGGCTACTATAAACTTGCCCTGGCGGTCATCAACCTCATGGTGATGCCGATCACGCCCTTTATCAATACCACCTTCCCCGAGCTGACGCGCGCCGTGACGCAGAAGGCTTGGCTGCGGCTGCGCGACCTGCTCAACAAAGTGACCATCATCGCTGGCGCGTGGACCGGGGCGGTCGCACTGGCGTTGATCGTGGCGGGGAACTGGCTGATCACCACCTTTTATGGCAAGGAATACGGCCCGGCGACTCCCGCCGCGCTCATCCTGCTCATCGGTTATGGAGTCGCCAACGTCCTGTACTGGAACCGCACCTTGCTGCTCTCCCTCGGCATGCCGAACTACCCGCTCAAGGCCATCGTCGTTACAGGCGCGGCCAAGCTCATTCTCGGCTTTTTCCTGGTGCCTCGCTTCGGTTACCTGGCTGAGGCTGCCTTGCTTTCGGGCTTTTTCGTCATTTCCATTGGCCTGATCGCGGCGCGCGGTCTGCTCGAAATCCGCCATCAGCAATCAGCCATCGGCAATCTGCAATGAGAATTGTTTGCATTTCTGCCTCCCAAGTGCCCTCTGATTCGGCCAACAGCATCCAGGTCATGAAAGTCTGCCAGGCCTTCACCCAACTGGGACATGTCGCCACGCTGCTAGTTCCGGCTAATCCTCAATCTTCAATCACCAATCAGCAATTGACGGTCCATTACGGCTTGGCTACATCCTTCCCTATCGAATGGCTTCCCCGTTCGCGCCGCATCTTCCCCTGGATCGCTGTCCGCCGCGCCCGCACCTTGAATGCAGACTTGCTCTACGCCTGGCCGGTGCAGTCTGCCGTGCTCGGCTTGCTGGCTGGGTTGCCTGTCATGCTGGAAATGCACGACCTCCCAAGCGGGGGCTTCGGCCCGTTGTGGTACCGTCTCTTTTTGCGCTTGCCTGGCAGGAAAAGACTGCTGCCCATTACCCACGCCCTGCGCCGCGAACTGGAACGCCGTTACCGACCGATCTTGCCTGAGAGACAGGTGGTCATCGCGCCGGACGGCGTGGACCTGGAGCGCTACGAGCGCTTGCCGGACCCGGAGCCTGCTCGCCGTCAATTGAGCCTTCCCCCCGGCCTGACCGTCGTCTGCACCGGACATCTGTACCCCGGTCGCGGCGCGGACCTCTTCCTTGCCCTGGCTGCCAGTTTCCCGAAAGTCAATTTCTTATGGGTTGGCGGCCGCTCTCAAGATGTGGACGAGTGGCACAGCCGCGCTTCCGCCGCTGGGCTGCAAAACGTCACCTTTACCGGCTTCGTGCCAAATGAAAGTATCCCGCTCTACCAGGCTGCCGCGGACATCCTGCTCATGCCCTACGAGCGGATAGTCTCCACTTCCAGCGGCGGGAACACCGCTGAAATCTGCAGCCCCATGAAAATGTTCGAATACATGGCCGCTGGCCGCGCCATCCTCAGCAGCGACCTGCCTGTGCTGCGCGAAGTGCTGAACGAAGACAGTGCGGTCTTCTGTCCGCCGGGGGAAACAAGGGCATGGGAGAAAAGTCTCAGTCTGCTATTGGCCGATCCAAAACGGCGGCAAGCCCTGGGTCAGCGCGCCCGGGGCGATGTGAAAGGATATTCCTGGCTGGCACGCGCCCGCCGAATCCTGGAGAACTTTAATGGTTAAAGTTTTGGAATCCTTGCGCAACTTGCAAACGCGCGCCTGGCTGGTGATCGTCGCAGCCATCGCGGTCATCGAGCGAGGTGTGCTTTACCTGCTCTACCGGCCGGTGGCCTACCACGATACGGCCAGCTACCGTCGCTTGGCCGATGCTATCCTGAAAGGCTGGGCAGACTACGATGGCACGCGCACGCCCGGTTTTCCCCTCTTGATGACGCTGGCCGGCCCAGACGAGCGCGTCTACGCCGCGCAACTGGTGCTTGGACTGTTGGCTACGTTGCTCTTTTTCTACATTGGCTGGCGCGTCAGCGGACGAGGCTGGTTCGGCGCGCTGGTCGCCCTGGCGCACACGCTCAACTTGCAGCAGCTCTTCTTCGAGGCCAACCTGCTCACCGAGAGCCTGGCGACCTTCCTCATCGCCGCCTCGCTAGTGGCTGCTGCCTGGCTGTTCCACTCTGGCCACGAACGGCCTCTCTGGCAAATCCTGTTGATGGCGTTGGCAAGCGGATTGGCGGCCGGGCTGGCCACCTTGACCCGCCCGCTGTTCGTCTTCCTGCCTCTTTGGACCGCGTTCTTCCTGCTTTTCTTCTGGCGGACGGCCGCGCCGAAGGTACGCTGGGGCGCGGCGCTGATCGCCGGGCTGACCGGCTTGGCGCTGATCGGCGCGTGGGTCAACTTCATCCACCAGCGTTTCGGCATGTGGGGTTTGACGAACATGACCGGCTTTCACCTCGTCCAGCACACCGGCCTCTTCTTCGAGTACGTGCCGGATGAATACGCTGCCGTCCGCGACACCTTCATCCAGTACCGCGAGGCGCGCGTCGCTGCGACCGGGGAGCCGGGTAACGCCATCTGGGATGCCATCCCGGCTCTCTCGCAAGCCTCCGGGCTTGGCCTCGTCCAGCTCTCTAACCTTCTGACAAAAATCTCTATCCAACTTATCCTCCAGCATCCGGGTTTATACTTAAAGGGTGTATGGGAAGGCTGGCTGT
>CAYZIQ010000077.1:0-7091 GCA_964478375.1 uncultured Chloroflexus sp.
TCCTCTTTGGCGTGCTAGTCTTCTACCCCTATGCCCAGCGTCAGGGCGCGCCAGTGCCCACCACACAGGCCCTCTTCGCCCGTACAGATATCGAAGCCGGGACCGCCATTACCACCGAAATGGTGGAAGTGCGCCGCGTGCCGTTCGAGGCCCTGCCGGCTGTATATTTTGCTTATCCCGAGCAGGTGATCGGGCAGGTAGCGCTGTACCCAATGGTCGCTGGGGAGGTAGTTCTGCCGCACAAACTGTTTGGCGCAGCAGGCGGGCCGATGGCACAGCGCTGTCCGTCGGGATTGTGGTGCGTGAACATCCCTGCTGCCTGGTTCATCGCCGCTCCTCCCGACCTAGCCGAAGGCGACCGAGTGGAAATTGCCGCCTGTGCGCCTGGTGAGTCCCCTGGAGCGGCCGGCCTGATCGCCAGTGATGTGATCGTGGTTGTGCCTCCAACAGGGGAACCGCTTTCTTACATCCTGGCCGTGCGCCAGGAAGAGGCGCTGGCGCTGCTCTACGCCCACGCCAACCAGTTCCACCTGCTGGCGCTCCTGCGCCCGGCGAGATGAGGCCAATATGATCATCGGGATTTTCTCAGCCAAGGGAGGGGTGGGCAAAAGCCTGGTGGCCAGCAACCTGGCCGTTGCTTTCGCCGCCCTCCACCGCCTGCCGACCGTCCTGGTTGACCTGGCGCCTGGCCTGGGTCATGCCGATCTGCTTCTCGACCTGCAGCCGGAGCGCACCTGGGCCGACCTCTTGCCGGTGATCCAGGAACTCAACGCCCAACACCTTGAGCTGGCGACCATTCGTCATCCTTCTGGGGCGCGATTGCTCGCTGCGCCGGCTGCGCTGAATTCCACTGCCCGGCTCACCTCTCAACTACTCAGGCCCTTGCTGGCCTGCCTGCGCCAGCACTTCGCCCACATTGTACTCGACTGCCCGACCGGCCTGGATTCCTCCGCGCAGGCAGCCTTCGATGAGGCCGACCTGCGTCTGGTGGTGCTCACTCTGGATGCCCCGTCCCTGCGCAGCACACAGCGAATGATCCAGACCCTGCCAGCGGATGGCAAAGTGATCGGCCTGGTGATCAACCAGTATTCTCGCGGTACGCCGATCGGCCTCGACGAAGTTCTTGCTTCGTTATCGAAAGACTTGCCAAGAGAGGAAACGAAAGGCACACCCAGAGCCGAAGCCCCGAACGCTCACGCCGAAGGCCTACCTGCCCCCGTGGGGGGAGCAAAGGAGCAGGCGAAGCGTATGTCCAAAGCCCTCGACCTCTATGCTGTCCTGCCAGTGGACGCGCGTGCCGTGTGGGAGAACGTGAGCTATGGGCAGCCCTGTGTCCTCACACAAAAGAAGGGACTGGGTAAGGCCCTTCGGCTGCTGTCGGCGCGCATCGTCCAGTCGAGGTGACAGCCACTACCGAAGTGACCGTCGCCTCGATGATGTCAGAGAACAGGATGAACACTACGATCATTACCCTCGAGGATCGTCTGCATCGGCTGGCAAGTGAGCGTTTGGAAGCCCAAGGCGACGGGGCATTGACCCGCGATCGCGCCAGCCTCACTGCCCTGGTGCGCGAGCTGCTCGAGGGCGAGCACGAAATTCTCCCTCGAAGCGCCTCGAAGCAACTGGTCGAAGCGGTGGTCAATCGCATTGTGGGACTTGGGCCGCTCGAACCTTTCCTGCACGACCCAGAGATTACTGAGATCATGGTCAATGCACCCGATGAAATCTTTATCGAGCGGCAAGGGCGACTGGAACGCGCTACGGCCGCCTTTCGGGATGATCGGCACATCCTGCATGTCATTGAACGCATTGTCGGCCCGCTGGGCCGGCGCGTGGATGAATCGACGCCCTATGTGGACGCGCGCCTGCCGGATGGATCGCGAGTGAATGCCATTATCCCGCCGCTGGCACTGCGCGGGCCGGCGCTGACCATCCGCCGCTTTTCCTCCACACCGTTCACCCTGCGTCGCCTGGTAGAAGTGGGTACGCTCACCGGTGAGATGGCGCGCTTCCTGCAAGCTGCTGTACGCGCTCGCCTGAGCATGGTGATTTCCGGCGGGACCGGATCGGGCAAGACCTCCACCCTGAATGCACTCGCCCGCTGCATTCCCAGGGAAGAGCGCCTGGTCACTATTGAGGATACTGCTGAATTGCAACTCGCCGCTGAAAACCTGGTCTCTCTCGAAGCACGCTCGCCCAACATCGAAGGCAAGGGGGAGGTGACGATCCGCACCCTGGTGCGTAACGCCTTGCGTATGCGTCCCGACCGCATCATCGTCGGTGAAGTGCGCGGGGCGGAGGCCTTCGATATGCTGCAAGCGATGAACACCGGCCACCCCGGCTCGCTCACCACTATTCATGCCAACATGCCGGCGGATGCCATCCGGCGGCTGGAGGCCATGGTGCTGATGGCCAACCTGGAATTACCCCAGCCCGCCATCCGTGAACAGATCGGCAGTGCCATCCGTTTGATCATCCAGCAGGATCGTCTGCCCAGCGGGGAACGCAAGATTGTGTCTATCTCCGAGGTCACAATCGAGGAAACTCCGGGCAGATGGGAAATCAATCTCGCAGTGCAGGAGATCTTCCGTTTCGAGCGGCGCGGTTTAGATGCCGAAGGCCGCTCCATTGGTCGTTTTATGGTCACCGGCCATGCCCCGGCTTGCCTGGCGGCAATCCACCCCGCCGGCTTTTCGGTTACGGAGGCATTGGTGGAATGAAAAGATCCCATCGCCTTGTGCACGCCGCGCTGTCCTTTTGTGGGGTGCTGATCCTCCTCTTGATGATCGCGCTCGGTTGGGCATATCGTGAACCTATTGGCGGCCTCTTACGCTTTCATTCGAGCAGGTTCGCCACCGCCTTCCTTATCTTCCTCGTCTTTTCGCTCCTGCTTCCTCCGATTGAATGGCTGCAAGTCATCGGTGTGAATAGAACATGGCGTACCCGCTTGATCAAGCAAGAGAGAATGCTTATTCCTCGATCTCGGGTGAGCGGTTGGCGCAGGCTCGTAGCCTTCGATCCACTAGAACGTCTCAGCGCACCCTTCTTCCACACGAAAGCAGGTCAGATGTTGGCATCCAATTGGTACGATGCCGGTTTTGGCTCCAAGCCTGGGCGGTTTCTAGCCGCCATCACGGCTGCGGTGGTAGGCGGGTATCTCTTCGGCTTTATTCTCACCCGCCGCCCCATCCTGGGATTTTTCTCCGCCTTTATCTTTCTGGTTGGTTTATTGGCCGCGATTTTCTACCGCGCCCGGTTGCAGCGCCGCAGATTCGGCGATCAACTGCCCGATATGTTAGAACGTCTGGCCGATTCACTGCAGGCTGGTTTTTCGCTCATCCAAGCGATCGAATTCGTGCACCCCGCTCTCCCTGAACCGAGCGCTTCCGAATTGGCTCAGGTGGCGCGGCAGACTGCATTGGGCCTTTCCGTGGACGATGCGTTGGCCGCGCTACTTGAGCGGCGTCCGAGTGAAGATGTGCGTTTTCTGGTAGAGGGTCTCACTTTGCAGCGACAAGTAGGCGGGAACATGGCTCTCCTGATGCGGGAATTGGCCGGGTTTATGCGCAGCCGGGTAACCCTCGAGAACGAAGTCCGCACTCTTACCGCGCAAGGTCGCCTCTCGGCAATTGTCATTGCGCTATTGGTTCCCTTCTCGGTGGGCTTGCTTTCATTTTTCCCAGGCTACGTGGATATTCTCTTCCAGACAGATATCGGGAACATGGTGCTGGTAGCGGCGGGTATCCTGGAACTGATCGGAACAGGGATTATCCTGCGCGTGATTCGGTTGGAGTTCTAGCGATGCCTATTCCCCTCGCCATTGCGATGGTGCTCGCTCTCTTCCTCTTCGTGCTGTTCACAGGGATAAATTCATTGGTTGACACGCTCGCCCGGGCGCGGCTGTTGCATCTTGCGATGCCACCTGACCGAGCAGCCTACTTTGGCAACGCCCTGCATAGACCTCGGCCCTGGCGCGACAACCTACGCCGGCTGCTGCGCTCTATTCGCCCTCCTGCTTTTTTTGAAGGTTGGTGCAATGCGGCGGCGATCTCCCAAGCCGGTATTTCCCTTTCGCCCCACGAGTACCGGGCCCTGTGGTGGCTGCTCATTCCGCCCGGCTTCTTGCTTTCCGTGGTTTTGGCCGCTCTGGCGAAATGGCGTGTGGGAGGAATTAGCCTGGGAATGTTGATCTTGCTTTTGTCATTGATCGGGCCTTTTCTCTATCTTCGCCTGAAAACCAATCGGCGGGCCAGGGAGATCACTCGCAGCCTGCCGGACTTCCTCGATTTGCTCACCCTCAGTGTGGAGGCCGGGCTGGGCTTCGAGGTAGCCTTACGGCGCGTAGTCGAACGTTATCCTGGGCCCCTCGGTCAGGAAATGTGCCAAGCTCTGCGCCAGATCGAACTCGGCTATTCTCGTGCGGATGCGTTGGAAGAACTGGTCAAGCGCTCTCCCTCGTTGGATATAGTGAACTTTGTGGCTACCGTGAATCTGACAGAACGCCTCGGCACTCCTCTGGCGCAAACATTGCGTATCCAGGCAGATCTGCTGCGAACGCGCCGCCGCCAGCGCGCCCAGGCAACTGCTCAAACCGCGCCGGTGCGCGTCATCCCTGCCCTGGTCTTCTTCTTCCTTCCGGCCTTGCTGCTTATCTACCTGGCTCCGCCAATTTTGAACTTCCTGCTCCTGCGATGAATCGAGAGACTAAGATGTCAAAGAAAAAAGGACAGGCATTAGTCGAATTTGCGCTGGTTTTGCCCCTGTTATTGCTTCTCCTGGTGGGGCTGGTCGAGTTCGGCCTGCTCATGTTTTCGAAGATCGTCGTGACCAATGCGGCCTGGGAGGGCGCAAATGCTGGAGCGACGATCGTTGACCCTGCTCAAGGTGATGCAGAGATCATCGGCGCAGTGCAGCAAGCTGCCTATGGACTGGATCCCGCGCTCCTGGTGATTGATATTGACCCGGGGCAGGATGAGCCGCCACGCGACCAGCCCTGGCCGGCTCCCCGGGGATCGCAACTCACGGTGACGGTTTCTTACACCTTCACCCTGACAATTCCATCAATGACCGTACCAGTCTCCGCTCGTGCAGTTACTCGCATGGAGTACCAAAATCCACCATGAAATCGAAAGAGCGCGCTCAAGTCTTGGTTATCGTGACCATCTTGTTGGTTGTGCTGATGCTGCTTTTTGCAGTGATCGTGGATGGAGGACACCTGATGATCCAAAACCATCAAATCGGCCGCGTGGCCGACGCGGCCTCCAAGGCCGGGATGGTCGTTGTGGGCGACCGAATGGTCACTCAGGCTGTTTGGCGGCAAAGCGAAGCTGCTATGCGCCCACCTTGCACTCCTGATGCCGGATATGGCGCACCAGGGGCTGCCTGCACTGCCACGCCCCAACCTCAAGATATCCCCGCCTGGCTGACCGATGAAGACCGGGCTGCGCTGGTTTCTCCGGCAATGCAAACGCCGGTGGCCGCTGCTGTCCTCGAGTATGCAGAACACAATGGTGCGGCACCCAGCAGTCCAAATATGTGCGAGGTGACTGTCACATATCCTTTTGATTATCAACCAGGCGATAAGAATCTTCGCCTGCGCGTGCACCTTCACTGCCACGTGGCTATCCTCTTGACAGGCTTGTTGGGTCAAGATCAGGTTGGAATCTCAGCCGAGGGTGAGCAAAGCCTGCCTCAACGGAAGTAAGATGTCGCTGCTCGTTTTTCTCTTACACTGCGGGCCGCTGCTAGGCATGGCTGCATTCTTGGCTTCACTGGGAGGGCGATTGGGAAAGCAATTGCCAGCGATCCTACGGCCCTACTTGCTCATCAGCCTTTTCATACTTTTGGCAGCCTTGTATATATTCAGAACCGTTTCTCGCCTGAATCTGGCTTTGTTTCTTGCTCTTTCCTTTTCTAGCGGCCTAGTGGTTACACAATTCATTCCTCTCACAAGTTATCGAGGCGCATGGTTCACGCTTACCGCCGGCATCTTACTATCATGCCTGTTGGGATTCTGGTGGCGAGGCAGGCTGCTTTGGGGTCCAAAACTGTTTTTACCGCTTATCATGCTGTACGCGCTAGGCTGGCCACTCGTAGCCTTCCTCAACTGGGGGACATGGGTTATCCCCACCTGGTCCTCTTTGGGGCTGCTACTCTTTGGTTTGCTAGCAGTTTGGTTACTTTCCGAAGCGCGTCATGCCCTGCCAGAGGATTACGTTCCACTTGCCAGCGACCTTTTTATTGCATATTTCAATATCTTCCTCATTGGCTCTCTTCTACCCGGGGGCCTTGCTTGAGATTAATATCTCCCTCTCTTCCAAGCCGCCTGAGTTTGTGGAGACCTCCCCTTCCCCCAAGCAATCCCTGCCTGCAGGATGCACATTCCGCTGCTCGCATCCCAATCGTTTACCCCTGCTGAGGAACACTCATGCCTCCGCCTATTTATTCCTTGCATTGGGAAGTCCTTTGTAACAGGATCACCCGGTAAGCACCGCGCATCAGACTCGGCTCATCGTGGATAACCGCACAAGGCACGCCCTCTGCCAAATCGCGAAAGCGGCGGGTGATGTCGGTGCCAAAGAGAGTACTGAACCAGTTGAGCATCCGCCGCGCGGTGGATATTTTTTCGCCCTCCGGCGCGAATTTGTCGAAGACAACGGTGCGGCCGCCCGGCTTGAGGGCGCACAAAGCGGATCGGAGACAGACGTTCCCATCGGGGATGACAGAGAGGACCAGGTTCAGGATGGCCGCGTCGAAGGAGGACTCGTCCACGAGGAGGGCTTGGGCGTCACCCTCGATCAATTTAACGGAGGCCGCACATCGGTCGAGTTTGAGGCGGGCGCGGGCGAGCATATCGGGACTGAGGTCAATGCCCGTCGCGTCAACGCCTGAGGGAAGGAGGGGCAAGTCCGCGCCTGTCCCCACACCGACAAGAAGGACGCGTTCGCCACGACGCAAGTCCAGCAGTTCGAGGGCACGTTTTCGTCCAGGCATGAAAAGGCACCCGACCGTCGAATCATAGATCGGCGCCCAGAGGCGATAGATGAACCGATTCCAACGGTTGGTCATTTTCATGGAAGCGTTCCGAGTTG
>CAYZIQ010000077.1:7191-11536 GCA_964478375.1 uncultured Chloroflexus sp.
TTTGGAAAAAATCGGCCTGTGCGCTTCATGTAATTCCGATATTCATCGCCGAAGGCTTCGACCATCATCTGCTCCTCTTTGGGGACGCGATATAAAAGTCCAGCAGCCAACAGCACACAGACAGCGACGAAGATCCAGTTGGCGGTGAGCAGCGACAACGACACGCACCAGCCCAACATTCCCACGTAAAGCGGATGGCGGATGCGCGCATAGGGTCCCGTTGTGACGAGATGATGGTCTTTGGTCAAGTGCAGTTGGGCGGACCACTGCGTATCCAGGTGAATCTGTGTCCAGGTCCAGAAAGTCACGCTGAGCAGGCCAATGGCGAAGCCAGTCCAGCGCAGCCAGTCTGGCAGGGGGAACAGGAAGGTGTCAATCCATTTCGCCCCGAGAAGATACATCACCAGGAACGCGATCAGCGCGAAGAACGCCACCACGCGAGCGATGAACACGCCGCGCCCGCCTTCACGCTCGACGGCCTTTTGATCCGGCGTCAGCCGTCCGCCCGAACGGCGCACTTTGAACATGTAATAGAAACGCATGGCAAATAATGCTGCCAGCAGAATACCAAATGCCAGGCGAAAAACAGATTCTGTTGTCATGGTTTATTGCTCCTTTCTGAAATTTGACTCTTTTTCCGCTTCAAGTGCGGGAGAAATACCGGCATGCGCCGACAATACTCCTGCCACTCTCCTCCAAATTCTGCTGCCAGCGCCTGCTCCTCGCGTCGCGCGCGGACACTCGTCAATGGGGATAAAACTGTTACTTACCCTCCGTATTCACGGTGACGACCGCGGTCATATTCCACAGGAATCTGGGGTCAGGCTCATCGAGCGTGACGGTGATCTGATAGGTCATGTCGCCCAAATAGAGTTTGCCGACGGGATTGATCCTAGTGACTTTGCCTGTGAACTCTTCGCCAGAGAACGCGTCCAACTTGACTGTGACCGAATCCCCCATCGAGACATTCGCCACGTCCACTTCGGCGAGGTCTTTGGTTTCGATGACCCAGTACGAAGTGTCGGCAACGAAGGCGACGGGCGTCATCGGCAGGGCGGTCTCGCCGACGGTGAGGTTGAGGCTGAGCAGTTCGCCATCGAAGGGGGCGCGCAGTTCGTAGAGTTCAACGGCGGCTTCGGCGGCGGCGACGTGCGCGGATGCGGCTTCGAGGCGGGCCTCGGCGGCAACGAGGACTTCGGGATCAAGATTCGAGTCGTCGAGGCGGGATTGCAGTTCGCGGACGGTTTCTAAATTGGAGATGGCGATCAACAGGGTGATGGTCTTCTCGTCGAGAGTTTTGGTGTTTTCAGCGAGAGCGGTTTTTAGATCGGCGTATGTCTGAGCCAGCGACTCTCTTTCGGCGTCAAAGTCGTTCTGCGCGTCGATTCGTTTGCGGTCGCTTTCATCCAGGTCAAGCATATCGTCGAGTTTCTCGCGCGCATCGCGATAATCCTTTTCGGCATGGACATAATCTTCGATGCTCAGTTCGAGGGCGGTGGCCTTGTCTTTGTTGCCGAGACTCCAACCATTGGCTTTGCTCTCGTAGAATTTCTGCGCGTCGAGCAGTGCCTTTTCGGTTTGGGAGGAAGTCAGCAAGGCGTTGCGACGGAGGGCGTCCAGCGCTTGCTGTGCCAGCGTTTGTTCGAGTTTGGCGGCGGCGAGTTCCGCCTGCGCGGATTCGATTCCGACCAGCCGAACGATGACATCTCCCTTGGCAACACGTTCTCCTTGTTGGACAAGAATCTCTCTCACTACGCCGCCTTGCGCGAAGGCGAGTTCGGCAGATTGCTCAGGGAGCAATATCCCTTCGGCAGTGACGGTGTTGGGCGCGGCTTGGGCGGCAGGTTCGGCAGCGGGAGTCGCGGAGTTGGCTCCTCCACAAGCGGTCAGGAGGAGGGCGGTCAGGACGATAACGGAGAGGAAGGTTCTTTTCATGGTGAACTCCTTTGCGATATTCCCTCACCCTAACCCTCCCCCACAGGGAGAGGGGACTCCCTTCCTCTTCTGGGGAAGGATTGGGGATGAGGGAGATTCATTCGTGTGCCAGCACTTCGGTCACGGTGAGACGTGCGGCACGCAGGGCGGGAAACAGACTGGCTTGCACAGAGATGACGATGACGATGGCAGCCCAGGCGAGGATTCCGCCAAGGGAGGTGGTGGCCGTCATCGGGTAGTCCATAAACGATAAGCCGATGGTTCGGGCGAGGGAACTGCTGATGGGCAGAGAAAGCCCAATTGCCAGAACCCAGCTCATCATCCCAACCAAAAGACCTTCGATGATGACGATGCGCGAGATCGCTCGGCTGGAGGCGCCGAATGCCCGCATGACGCCGATCTCGCGCACGCGCTCCATCACGTTCAGGCTCATCGTGCCCATCAAGCCCAAACCGCCCACCGTGGCGAGCAGGACGGTCATGATCATCAGCAGGCTGACGATGATGGCGAAGGCAGCGTCTATTTCTTCGCGCTCGGCGCTGATGAGGAAGTTGGAGATGACTTCGATGTCGGCGCGGTCGAAACGCTTCTCCACCGCGCTCGTAATGGCTTCCTGCTCGGCGGTGGATTCTGCGCTGAGAGTCAGGATGACGGCATTGGCGCGATTCGGTTCGCGGACGTGGTGGGCGTAGGCGGAGTAATCCATGAGGGTGAAGTAGCCGATGGAAGAATTGCCAAGCATGTTGATGATGCCGACGATGGTGTAGGTTTGTTCGCGTCCTTCGATCTTGAGATTCATCGGACCACCAAGATGCAGTGTGGGCTCTTTGGCAAGCATGCCAGGGCTGACGAGAATCGCGTCGGTGTCGCCAGAGCGAAGTTCACGTCCTTCGATGACGGGCGGGTCGAGCAGGGGCGTCCCCGCGGGCGGAGCAAGCAGATAGAGGTTGTCGCTCTCCGAGCCGTCGGGACGGACGTAGCGCGCCACGGCAAAGCCCCAGGCTTCGGCACCCGTCACTCCATCTACGGTTTTGGCTTCATTGACCATACGTTCGGAGGGGATGTGTCCATCAACGATGATCCACGCGTCGTAGCGCCAGAACTCGAACATCTCGTTGAGCGCATGGCCGAGCGAGTCGCGCAGGTTGACGATTGCCATGAAGACCGCGCCCGCGAAAGTCAATGTGATGAGGGAGAGGATGAGTCGTCCGCGTTTGCGGAAGGGATTGCGGAGCGCGAGCAGGGTGTCGCGGGTGAGGGCAGAGAAGCGACTCAGGAGACGGTCGAGGATGCCCGCCCCGCCCCAGACCTGACTGATGCCGTACTCGCTCAGGACGCGCGCGGGGGCGACGTTCGTCCCATTCAGGATGGTCGGCGCGGCGGCGATAAGCGGGACAAGCAAACCCACCCCGAGTTGGAAGATCAGGGCTTGCCATGTGAATTGGATTTTGGGCGGGTCGAAGTTGATCTGCTCGGCGGCGAATGCGGCGAGCGCGTCCGCACCGAAAACGCTGAGCGGGATGGCAATCATACAGGCAATGAGGCCGAGGATGAAGACCATGCTGAAATACAAACCGACGATCTGCCACGAGCGCCCGCCAATGGCTTTCATGATGGCGATCTGTTTTTCCTGCTGGGCGATCAACGCCGAAATGACGTTGATGACAAGCATGGCGCTGAGGAACATCGAAAGCGCGGCGACCAATCCCAACAGGATCAACATCGTGTCAATGATAAAGTTGAGCGGATGCTCGCCAGGCTTGGGCAGGGTTTTCCTGTAAACGGGCAAGCCAATCCCTTCAATGCGGCCGGCGACTTTGTTGGTCATGGCGCGGACTTGGGTTGGGTCTTCATAGCGAACGTAGAGTTCGTTGTAGCCTTCGGCTTCGCCCATCCAGCGCAGGGTGCTCATATCCACATAGCCGTAGATCCAGCCTTCGATCACAGGCGGGATGCGGTACAGGTCATGTACGCGTCCCGTGACGGTGAGATGGAACTGGCGTCCGTCTGGGGTTTTGATCAATATTTGATCGCCAGGCTTCGCACCGATATAGACCATCGAGGCGCGCTCCATCAGGACTTGTCCCTTTTCGGGTGGATAAATCCCATCCTGTTGGCGGACGAGGAAGAGGCGCTGGTCGTTGTAATCGTGCAGGGCGTAGAGGGTCAGGTCGCGCCAGGTTTCACCTTTGCCGTCAAGCGAGATGCGCAGGAGCAGATAGCGCCTGCCCTCGGCTTCGTCCACGCCGCGCATGTTGCGGATGCCTTCGACGAAATCTTTATCCAACATTGGCACGGTTTGGAGGATGGCGTCGGCGGGACGCATGGCGGCGTACTGGCTGTTGAGCGATTCAACCAACGCCAGTTGTGACATGCCGATCAAGCCGATGGCAAACACGCCGACAGCGAT
>CAYZIQ010000077.1:11636-12729 GCA_964478375.1 uncultured Chloroflexus sp.
GTTTTCGAGTCGAGGTTGCCCGTCGGTTCATCCGCGGCGAGGATGGGTGGATCAGTAGCGATGGCTCGGGCAATAGCGACACGTTGTTGTTGTCCGCCCGAGAGTTTGGCAGGGAGTTTGTTCGCCTGTTCTTCGATCTCCATCAGGCGAAGCAGTTCGCGGGCACGGTCGCGCCGCTCGGTGAAGGCGGGCGTGCCGCAGAAATCCATCGGCAGCATCACGTTCTCGAGCGCGGTCAGGGTAGGAAGCAGTTGGAAAAATTGAAAGACCACGCCGATGGTATGCCCGCGCCAGATGGCGAGTTGGTTTTCACCAAGCCGTTCCACCTTCTCTCCGCCGACCACGATCTCGCCCTCGGTGGGACGGTCCAGGCCTGTGATCATATTGATCAGTGTCGTCTTGCCGCTGCCCGATTTGCCGATGATCGCTACGTACTCGCCCTCATTGACGTGCAGGTCAATACCCTTCAAGGCGAGGAACAAACCCGCGTCGGTCTTGTAGGCTTTTTTGACGCCGTTCAGGTCAATGAGATGAGATGCGTTGTGATTGGTCATGTCTCTCCTTTCGCAAACGCGCTATGAACGCGGGCACGTGCCGGCAGTACTCCTGCCACTGCTCGCCAAACTCCGCTGCCAGAGCTTGCTCCTCGTGGCGGGCGCGCCGCAGGACGAATGGCGCAAAAACCGCAAAGGCCAGCGCCGTCCAGGTCCGGTAGAGCAGCAGACTGCCCAGGGCGGCGGTCACCAGGCCGAGGTACATCGGGTGGCGCACGATAGCGAATGGGCCGCGCGTCACCAGTTTGTGGCCAACGTACAGTTGCGCGCCGGAGCTGGTCGAGACGAAATACATTTCTCCCATCGTCAGCCGCGCCCAGAGCAGGAATGCCAGGCCGGGAAAATAAATCAAAGTTCCGGCGGCAAGGCAGGCCAGCCGCGCTGGCGAAGAAAGTTGGACGGGCAGTGGCTTCCAGAAGAAAACGGAGAAGCCCAGGAAAGCGGCAGTGGCAAGAATGTAGAAAAGCGCCGAGCGCAGCCAGCCGGTTGAGCGTCCGCTGGTGCGGCCCGAGGGACGGCGTGTCCCGCGCCAGATGCCG
>CAYZIQ010000077.1:12829-14195 GCA_964478375.1 uncultured Chloroflexus sp.
GCGTTGTTGATGAGCATATCCAGCCTGCCGAACGCGGCAACCGTTTTTTCCACCAGCGTCTTGCATTGGGCTTCATCGCTCACATCGGTCGGGATGGCCACCGCCTCTCTGCCAAGAGAGCGGCACTCCGCGGCGACCTGTTCCAATCGTTCAGCACGGCGCGCAGTGATAACTACCTTGACACCCTGCGCGGCCAGCTTCAGCGCGAGCGCCCTGCCAATACCTGCCGAAGCCCCCGCCACAATCGCCACTTGACCGCGAAATGGTTCTGTTTTCATGCGCCCTCCAGTGGCTTCCTGAACTCCAGGCAATAGAACCAGCCCTTCCACGCCTCGAAGACGCGCGTCTCGAGCATGTTCTCAGGCACAAGATCGATCGGCGGCCTGATGATTTCCCACTTCTCCTTGAACGATTTCTTGAAGCCGGTCATGGTCGGTCCGTTGCGACAGGCCTGGCGGGCAAGTATATTCACCGTTGAGCGTTTCATCGTCCATCTCCTCTCACCAAATGAACGGTATCAAGCGCCTGGTTTTCCTGGCATAAGCGCGATATTCTTCGCCAAAGTTTTCACCCAACAGCCTTTCTTCCACGCTCATCCGAAATGCCAGCCCCGGCAGCAGCAGAACCGGGATGGCGGCCAGCCCAATCAGGCTGAAGTAGCCGACCGTCACGCCGAGCGCCAGCAGCAGGAATCCGGTATAACCGGGATGACGGACGAAGCGATAGGGTCCGCTCTGCACTAATTGGTGCTCCGCCTGAACTTCCACGTGGCCGGAGTACATCCCGCGGATGTGGGCGCGCGCCCAAACGCGCAGCGCCACAGTGGCCAAAATCAGCCCGAGACCGGCAACCTGCATCCAAATGGCGCGCGGCAGGACTTCCGGCAGGTACATCCACTCCAGCGGTGGGGCGAAGAAGACAGCCAGGAAACCCGGCAGGATGAGCCAGAACGAACGATCTCCCTTCTCTTCCAGCACCGTCTCGCCAACTCGAGCGGAGCGCCAGAACGGTTCGCGGCGGATGAAGTAGTAGATCACGCCCCCAGCCGGGTAAGCGACGCCGAATAGAAGCAGGAACCAGCCCAGGAAGTTCTCCCGCAGGGTTTCCAATCCGAGCAGGGCCAGGCAGATGGACAACGCCGGGGCGACGATCATCAGGAAAAAGACCGCGAGTCGACTCATAGCGAGACCTCCAGTTGCAACCAACGTAGGTCGGACTGGCAGTCCGACCTACACTGTATACGTCTAATCATTGGCGTGGACTTTGTTGCTGATCCACTTGCCAATCTCGACCACCGTCAGCAGACCCAGGGCAATCCCGGCCACCAACAACCATTCCCCAAAAGTCAGCGGGACGATGCCGAGCA
>CAYZIQ010000078.1:0-9675 GCA_964478375.1 uncultured Chloroflexus sp.
GGGCGGGGGAAACGACCTGTGTCGCGGCAGCAGGCGAAAGGTCCGCGGAAGGGGCGGGGGAGACTGCTGTCGCCAAGTCACCAGTCGCTGCGGCCTGTCCCTGAATATGCTTCCAAAGCTTCTTTAGCGCTTCGGCGCGCTCTGCCTGCGTCAGGTCATGATAGCTCCGCAGGCAAGCGGAAACAGCCTGCACGTTCTCCTCCGGCACACTGTCATGACGCGCCTCGGCTTCCCAGAAATCCAGGATCTTGACCAGGCCGCCAATCACAGCGCGATCTTGATAGCCATTATCGTGTTCGAGGCGGAAGAGTTTGCGGAGCTTCTCCAACGAGGGCTGCATGGGGTAATTTTATCACGGGAAAGGATACTGTAATCAAGAACCCGTTTTCTCAGAGAAAACGGGTCCTTTCGTTTCAAGAGACTGGCACCGCTGCCAGCCCCAGCCCGTTCGGGCCGGCGTGCGTACCGATGATGGTCGTGACGTTGACCACCAACGGCGGGGCGGGCAGCCTAAGCTCAAGCTCTTCGAGCAGTTGGCGGGCAGCGGCTTCGGCGTTGGTGTGCAAGACCGCCAGCCGTTCGAGCGGCCCCCACGAGTTCAGCGACTCGGCCAGGCGCAGAACACCTTGCGAGCGGGTGCGCACCTGAGCCAACCTTTCGATGATGCCGAAGCGAAGCTCGACCAGCGGCTTGATGTTCAGCAGCTCACCGACCATGGCTTTCGCCCAGGAAACGCGTCCACTGCGGCGGAGGTACTGGATCGTATCCAGCAAGGCAACCACGCGCACGCGTTGTTTGACGCTCTCGACAAGCTCGAGGATATCATCCAGGAGCGCCCCGCGTGCAATTGCCTCAGCCGCAGCCAATACCTGAAAGCCCAATCCAAGAGTGACTTGACCACTGTCTATCACGCGCACGCGTTCGCCAAATTGTTCGGCAGCCAGGCGCGCCGCGTTGAAGATTCCGCTCAAGCGCTCCGACGGATGGAAGGAGAGGATGTCCGAAGCCCCGGCGGCGAAAAGCTGCTCGTAGCGCGTCAAGAAGCTGCCCACCGAAGGTGCGGAGGTCGTTGGCGGGGTGGATAATTTCGGAAGTTGTTCATAAAACTCCTCACGAGAAAGCCCACTTCCATCCTCGTAACTTTTACCGCCAAGATTCAGGATGGCCGGTATAACCTCGATGCAGTGCCTCTGGCGTAACTCTTCAGGAATATCGGATGTGCTGTCAGTAACCAGTGAAATTTTCATCTCGACCTCGCGTTATTTTTTCCATAACCACCAGCGCCACACACTGCGGCCCAAACAGCGCCGACAGGTGTGCGCCAACCGGATGTACGCTGAACGGCGTGGAGGGAAAGCAGCCCTCGACATACTCACGGAGCGGGCGGGTGCGCAGGTGCGTGTGAATTGTTCCCTGGATCAGGGCAACGTGATAAGGATCGCTAAACTCGTCGATGAATTCCTGAAAAGATTCGAGCAAATGGCGCTGGGTGCGCACTTTCTGCATCGGCGTCAGTTGCCCCTCCTCCAGGACGAAGATTGGCAACAGCCCCAATATCTCGCCAACCACGGCCTGCGAACGGCTGAGATAGCCAGCCTCGGCGAGATAGTTCATCTCAGGGATACATAAGAGCATGTAGACGTGTGGGATGGCCGCCCGCACCAGCCGCTCGATCTCGTGAATGGACTCCCCGGCAGCGGCCGCTTCAGCCGCCATCTGTACGAGAAGGCCCAGGCCGATAGCGGTGGTCTGCGAATCGACCACCTGGATCGATGCGTGATCGGTGTACTGGGCGGCGGCTTCTTCGGCATAACGTGCTGCCGGGCTGAGGGAAGCCGCCAATGTGAGCACCAGGATATGTTCATTTCCCTGGCTATGCAGGGTAAAACAGTTGGAGAATGCCTGTACGCTAGGAGGTACGAGGCGTCCTTTTGGCATTTCTGGCAATAGGTGAGCGGAAGACCGAAAATCGAAAGGAATAACGTGAACCTGTTCACGCCCAGGAAAACCAGACTGTGTAAATTGTACTGAGCTATCAGTGAGAATGCTAACTTTCGCCATAGCTGGAAATAGCGCGACGTTACTCCACAGAGAGGATCAGTTGGTAATGCGGCTGCCCGCCGTACTGAAGCTCAACCTCCTGTGAAGGGTATGCCGCACGGATCAGGTCAACGAGGCGATTCGCCTCGGTCGCCGCCAGTTCCTCGCCATAGAAAAGGGTAATCAATTCGTGGGCAGCCGCGTCCGCTTTTTCCAATAAACCCATGCAGGCTTGTTCAACGGAAGTAGCGGAAAGCACCAAGGCGCCGTTCATCAACGCGATGACCTGGCCTTTTTCCACTGCAACGCCGTCAATTTCCATTGAACGAGTAGCAATGGTGATCTCGCCGGAAGTCACCTCGCCGAGCGCCTTGTTCATCTTGGCAGCGACGGCTTCCACATCACCATCCGGGTTCAGGTGCATCATGGCTGCCAGTCCCTGCGGGATAGTGCGACTGGGAACGATGTGCACATTCTTGACCGTGACTTCCTTGGCTGCCTGGGCGGCCAGGATGATGTTCTTGTTGTTCGGCAGGATGATGACTTTATCGGTGGGCAGGTTCTCGAAGGCGCTCAGGATTTCTTGGGTGCTGGGATTCATAGTCTGCCCGCCCTCCACGATGGCGGCGACGCCCAGGCTGGCAAAGACGCGCGCAATGCCCGGCCCTGGCGAGACGGCCACGACGGCGATCTGCCCGGGTTCGATGTTCGCTAGCTCGATCCGGTCTCTGCTGGATTTCTGGCCGATCTGATCCATTTGGGCGAGCAGATTCTCCAGCGCAACTTTGGTGATCGTACCGAGGGTCATCACGTAGTCAATTGGCTGGTAGCGCTTCTCGGTCGGGACATGGATGTGCATCCGGTACATCCCATCCCCCTCGCCGACTTGAATGGAAGTGCCCATCGTTTCGAGTTCGCCATAGAACTTCTGCAGGTCGAACGGGTTGGCCGGCACGAAATCCACGACCACTTCGTAGTCCTGTCCCGGTTCGATAGCTTCCAGGGTGTTTTCGAGATTCATCGCCGATAAAGGCTGGACAGTCGCCAGCGGCATATCCAGCGGCTGGCCATAGACGTAGCGCAGCATCCCTTCGAGAATATAAAACAACCCTTTGCCGCCCGAATCGACCACGCCAGCTTGCTTCAGAACCGGAAGCAACTCTGGGGTATGCTCGACGGAAACCTCCGCCGCGGGTACCACCTTGGCGAGGATCTCGAACGGGTCCTGCGTCTCTTTCAGGGCGGCCTCGGCCGCCGCGGCCACGTCCTTGGCGACTGTCAGGATCGTCCCTTCCACTGGGCGGACGACGCCCTTATAAGCCGTATCGCGCGCGTCGGCGAAAGCGCGTACCAGGCTGGGGCCGTCCAGTGCCTCCTGGTTGTGAAGGGCGCGGGCGAAGCCGCGCCACAGCTGCGAAAGGATGACGCCCGAATTGCCGCGCGCCCCCATCAACGCCCCCTGTGAAACTGCCGCTGCCATCTGGCCGACGTGTCGGTGTCCCAGATCGTCAATCTCGGCCCAGGCCGATTGCATGGTTAAGACCATGTTCGTGCCCGTATCGCCATCCGGGACGGGGAAAACGTTGAGTGAATTGACCGTCTGCTGGTTGACCCTCAGCCAGTTCAAACCAGCCTCTACCAGCTTCTTGAGGGCCTGGCCGTCAATCGGCATGGATTTGAAGCGTTTGAGCCGCGCTTGTGTCTCCGGATTCATCAATAGCTAAATCTCCTAACCGATAAGCTAATCGGCATTACTGACGCGCAGGCCCTGAACGTGAATATTGATATTATGTACCGCCATGCCTAACGCCTTCTCCACTTGATAGCGAACCGTGTTGGCAACGCTGGACGCCACTGAAGTAATTCGTGTGCCGTATTCCACAATGATGTGAATATCAATGTCAATCTCTTCGCCGTTGTAGTGCACCGAGATACCACGTGCCGGTTCGTGCGTGATGTTGCTCGTCAGACCCTCAGCCAGGTTCTTGGGAGCCAGCCCGACCACGCCGTAGGATTGTAGCGTGGCGTGATAAGCGATCGTCGCCACGGCGTTTGGCGAGATGTGAATGGTGCCCAGGGTAGTAGTTTCTTCGCCCATTGTCTGACCTCTGTATTATTAACAACATTTCTTGTATAAGGATGCGAATTATGGTAAAATCAGCCGCTTCAGATCAGCGGGGTAGCCCGTTAGCAATTATGGTAGGGTAGTTCCCTACCACGTGTTGTAAGAAAGGAAATTGCAAGATGGCTAAGTGCGCTCATTGTGGTAAGACGACCACCTTTGGACACAACCGGTCCTTCTCGATGCGGGCGACCAATCGCGCCTTTCGCCCGAACCTGCAAAAGGTGACGGTCATCGAACAAGGCCGCAAGGTGCAAAAACTGCTCTGTGCCAAGTGCATCCGCACGCTGGTAAAGACAGCCTAGCTGTAGGGCAGCTTTTCTGGCCGCTGGCTGGTTTGCCTGCACCGGTGCTGCCCTGGCCTGGACGCCACCTGTGCCTGCGCCAGGTGCAGGCAGGACAGGCAGGCACAAGTGGAAACCAGCCCTACCTTACCGAGATCACGGCGACGAGCCGTGATTTTGTTTTATAGTACCGACGTAGTAACGACTTAAGTCGTTACTACGCTCCTCAATTCCCGGATGCCCGCGGCAATGCCCTGCGGATGATCGAACACGGCATGGGCCGCGACAAAGGCATTGGCGCCCGCTTCCCGGACTTCGGGCAGGGTCTGCGCTGAGATGCCGCCATCCACCTCCAGCCAGGCCGGTGAGCCGAGCGCGTCCAACATCCGGCGGACGGCTGCCACCTTGGGCGTCGTCTCCGGCAGGAAAGCCTGACCGGAGTAGCCCGGGTGGACGGTCAACACCAGCACCAGGTCAACCATGTGCAGCACCGGCTCGATGGCGCTGACCGGCGTATCCGGGTTCAAAGTCACGCCAGCCGTACAGCCTAGAGCCTTGATCTCTTGCAACGTACGATTCAGATTTGGACAGGCTTCCACGTGCACCGTCAGGTGGCTCGCGCCGGCTTTTGCAAAGGCCTCCAGCAAACGTTCCGGAGATTCGACCATCAAGTGCACATCCAGAGGCAGCTTTGTCGTCCTTCGGCAGGCTTCCACAATGAAGGGCCCCATCGTCAGGTTGGGCACGAAGTGACCGTCCATTACGTCCACGTGGATCCAGTCCGCGCCGGCAGCCTCGCATTCGGCAATCTGCTCACCGAGACGGGTAAAGTCCGCGGAGAGGATGGACGGGGCGAGGATGTTCTTCGGGGACATGGGTGAGGGAATGGAGGCGAAACGTGATGCGTGAAACGTAAAACGTGAAAAGCCTGCCAACTTGCCGACGTGCTACCGAATGGGCGGATTATACACAAAATACACCCAGACCCAGAACGGGATCAGTCCGCCGACCGCCAGCAAAGCCAGCAAGCCCAGGGCGACGGAGACCCAGTCAATGTTCAGGCTGGTCGTCTCGGTCAACCCAGGGAACACAGATTTCTCCATAACGGAAGCAGCCTCAGGGGTCAAGGCCAGTGCCGGGGCGGTGCGAGCGTTGCCAAAGTTCAGCAACACGCGTCCCAATTGGTCAGCCGTACGATAACGGGCCGAAGGTTCTTTCGAAAGCACTTTGAGCAAGATCTGCTCCAGCGCGGGCGAAACGTCTGGCAGTGAATCGGTCAGCAAGGGCGGCAGGACATCCATGTGCAAACGGGCCAGCTCGGTAGCCGTGGTAGCATCGAAGGGCAGGCTGCCGGTCAACATCTCGTACAGCACCACTCCCAGCGAATAGACATCCGAAGCCGGGGAAGGTGCCGCGCCGCTCGCTTGTTCGGGAGAAAAATATTGGGGTGATCCCCAAACCACTTCGCTTTGCTCATCAGGATGAATGGAAGCCAGAGCGCGCGAGATGCCGAAGTCGGCCACCTTGAGGCGCTGGTCCGGCGTGACCAGCATGTTCTGCGGCTTCACGTCGCAGTGGACAAGACCAGCGCGATGGGCATAGCCAATGCCGGCGCAGGCCTGGACAATAAGTGGTAGAGCTTCCTCGGGATTGAAACGGCCGCGTTGTTGGATCAGCGTTTTCAGATTCTTTCCAGGGACGTATTCCATCACGATGAATAGCTTACTGGCATCCAGTCCGAAATCGTGCACGGTGACGATGTTGGGGTGGGAGAGGTTGGCAGCCGCTTTGGCCTCCAGCCGGAAGCGGTCTTGAAAGGCCGGATCGCGTGAGTAATCCTCGCGCAGGACCTTGACCGCCACGTAGCGTTCGAGCATCAGATCGCGCGCCCGATACACGAAGGCCATGCCACCCTTGCCAAGCGCTTCGAGCAGCTGATAACGGTCGTTGAGCAGGTGCTTTTCTTCCATAGCTCCTATCAATTCATACCCGTTTGGCATTATATCATACGGCTTTTATCGCCTATAATAGCGCCATGGCCGACACCCTCTTGATCTATAACCCGGCTGCAGGGCGATTTTCGGCGCGCCCTTTCGTGGGCAGCGTGATTCGAGCCATAAGCGATGCCGGCTGGCGCGTCGAGGTGGCAGAGACGATCAACCTCCGACACGCTACGCAACTGGCGCGCCAGGCGGCTGCTGAGAACTTCCGCGCCGTCTTTGCCATCGGCGGCGATGGGACCGTCGGTCAGGTGGCGGCCGGTTTGATCGGCTCGCAGACTGCCCTGGGCGTCTTGCCGGCTGGCACTGCCAACGTCTGGGCGCGCGAGATTGGTTTGAATGCCTTCAATTGGGGCCACCTGGGAGCGCTAAAGGAAAACGCTCGCGCCCTGGCTGAGGCGCCCATCCATGCTGTGGACTTGGGCCTTTGCAACGACCAGCCCTTCCTGATGTGGGCCGGCATCGGTTTGGACGCCCTTACAGTCCACAAATTGGAACCGCGCAAGCGCTTTGAAAAATATCTGTCTGTGCCCCAATATTTTGCCACGGCTGTCTGGAGTGCGGCCATTTGGCACGGCATGAACCTGCACGTTTGGGCAGAAGACAAGCGCGTCGAGGGACACTACTTGCTGGCCGTGGTGAGCAATATCCGCCACTACCTCGGCGGGATAGCCGAAATCTCCCCTCAGGCTTACCTCGACGACGGCGAAATGGACTTGTGGCTGCTCAGCGGCGACAACCTGGCCGATGCGTTCCGCCATTTCTTCGCCATCACCGCCGGACGTCACGTGACCTCGGATCAGGCGCGCTGCCTGCCGTTCCACAACGCGCGCATCGAGTCCGAGACGCCGTTTTCCCTCCAAATGGACGGCGAGCCGATGCTGGGCGGCCAGCAGGCCACGATCACCGTCGCGCCGCGCGCTTTGCGTGTGCTCATGCCCCTGGCCGCCGCGCAGTGCCTCTGTGGGCACAAAGCGATCAGATAATGAAAAAGATAAGCAGACGGCGAGTCAACTTGGCTGGAGGGCATCACGCGGTAGTCGTCTATTTGATCCTCGGACTGGCTTTTTTCCTCCTTCCGGTTTGATTATGAAGAGTCTTCTGAACATCAAAGTGATGTTGGGAGCGTTCGCCACTGCCGCCGTCCTGCTGAGCATGACGTGGGGTTATCTCTTGTGGATACAACCTGCCGCTCACCCACCGAACCTGGAGCCGGCTTCCGCCGCATTGACAGTCATCCCCGCCCCGACCTCCACGCCGCGCTACGTGACCCCTACTCCCACGCCTCTCCCGCCGACGCCATCTGCCTCTCCAACCCCGTTGCCTGGGGGGTTTGCCATCGGCGTCTACGTGCAGATCAGCGGCACCGAAGGGCAGGGTCTGCACCTGCGCGCTGAGCCGGGACTGGATAGCGCGCCCCAGTTCTTGGGGTACGATTCCGAGGTCTACCACATAACCGGCGGCCCAACCCTGGCCGACGGTTACACTTGGTGGTACCTGACCGCTCCCTATGACCAGACTCGTTCTGGCTGGGCGGTGCAGGATTATTTATCCATCATCCCATCACCATGACAGAATAAGATTCATGAAACCCACCTCTCTTACTGCCAACCGCCAGACCAAAGAATTGACCGTTGTCTGGGACGACAACCACACCAGCGTTTATCCATTTTCCCTATTACGGGCCGGCTGCCCGTGCGCGGAGTGTCGTGGCGGTCACGACAAGATGAGCGATGAACCTGCGCCCGAGGTCTTCGATATGCACCTGCTTGACTCTCCCGCTACGCGGCTGAAGAATCTCGTCCCGGTCGGCACGTATGCCATCACGCCGGTCTGGGAGGATGGGCACGATTACGGCATTTACGGCTGGCATTACCTGCGGGCGCTGTGTCCGTGCGGGGAATGTAGGGGGGATTAGCAAATGAAATTGCCGCTACAGCCACGCGAAGGTGGGACTTTGCGCGGTTGTTGACGCGGTTTCCCTGGCCTAGCTCGCCGCCGTTCGCCTGCACTTGCGGCCGGTGCGACACCTGCCCCGAACCGCAGGTGCGGGGGACGGCAGGGCAGGCAACCGCCCTCTCACGGCGTCGGCGTCTTCGTCGAGGTGGCTGTCCTCTTCGGAGTGCTTGACGGCGTTGGCGTCAACGTCGGAGTGACCGTCGGAGAGAGTGTGATCTCCAGATGTTGCCTGGCCTGCTCGCGCCAGTCGGCTGGGACAACCTCTTTGGGTAACACAAAATCGGAAGGCAGCGCCAACAAGTTGTACCAGTAATGCTCGGCCGCTTTGGTTTCCCCTAACTCTTCCAGGCTAATGGCCTCCCAGTAATCCGCCTGCGCTTGCAACGACAGGTCGTTTTTCACCAACGGACGCACGTTGCGTTCGATCTGCATGTAAGCATCCCCGGCATGACCCTGGAGCAAATAGACGCGTGCCAATCCCAAATGTGAATCGAAATCGAATGGGTCGTAAGCCACCGCAGACTTGAAATCCTGTCCAGCGGCATCGAGCGCTTCCAGACCCAGGTTTGCCATGCCGTGCTGGTAATAGGCTTCAGCGAGTCTCTTGTCCATGCCGATGGCCTTATCGAGAGCGGAAATGGCGTCGCGGTAATCCTCGGCCGCGTTATAGGCCGAACCCAAGATGACCCACGCGCTGGGATCGTCAGGCTGATAAAGCGCATAAATTTGTAGCGCGCTGACAGACTGCTCCAACTGACCGGTGGCACTGTAGGCTTGTCCCAAGACCAGATAGGCCGGCAACAGCGTGAGGTCCCGCTCATTGGCTTTCTTTGCCGATGCTAATGCCTCATCGTATCTGCCCAGCGCCATTTGTGCCTGGGCTAGGTAGAGGTAGACAAGGGGAGAATCCGGGCTAAGGCTGTCCGCCTGCTCTAGGTCTTCCAACGCAGCTTGTGGGTCACCGTGCTCGATGCGCTGTCGGCCCCGTTCGAGATAGGCGGCTGCAAATTGTGGGTCCAGTTGGATCGCTTGATCCAGATAGCCCGTCACATCGGGCTCGAAATTCAAAGCCTCCAACGCCAACGCTTGGCCATAATAGCCTGGTGCGAAGCTGGCGTTGATCTGCACCGCCGCGTTGTAAGCGTCTAAAGCCTTGGCATCTTCGCCCAGGAGATGGTAGCTCTCGCCGATGTAATAATACGCGTCCGCCGCGTCCGGCTCGATGACCAGCACCTGCTGCATCAGGTTGATGGTGTTCTGGTAATCACCC
>CAYZIQ010000078.1:9775-14039 GCA_964478375.1 uncultured Chloroflexus sp.
CCAGCCCCACCAGGATCACTGCCCCTCCGACTGCAACCGCCAGCCGGATGAACGGGTTTGCCCCGCCTCTTTTCCTGAGCTTTTCCTTCTCCTGAGCAGCCCGCTTCTCTTTCCACAGGCGTGGGTGGTCGAGCGGAAATGGCCGGATAGAATCATCCGGCGGCAGGGCGCCGAGCAGGATCAGGCCGCGTTTGGCGGCCGCGTTCTCCGGATCCAGTTTAAACGCCGTCTGCAGGCAGTACAGGCATTCCTTCCGCGAGTCCACCGCCGCGCTCATCCAGACCCAGTAAGTCGCGTTATTTTGATCGACTTTCAGCAAGCGCGTCAGCAAATCTCTGGCGCGCGCCCGGTCTTTTACACGAAGTGCTTCAATAGCTTCCTGAAGCATGGGTTCTTCGGCCATGCGTTGAGTCTAGCACAGGCCGATGGATGGGACAAGTCCCCGAACAAAATCCATAGGTTACGTACGCAGGTTGTGACTATCCTCCTAGCGGCGGGGTGATACAATAGTCCCATGCCGCGCACTCCGACCCTTGGATGCATTTCCACCTGGCCGATCTATCAAGGCACAACGATAGATCGCTATGCCCATTCGTTGATCCAGGAGATCAGCGCGGCCGCCTATGAGCTAAAGTGTAACCTCTTGCTGGGATGTGGCTTCAGTGTAACCGGCAACAGACCGCCGCGACGCTGCTTTTGGCCGGTCCCCGGACCAGGGGTGGATTTCGTGCCCGTCGGCCCCTGGAATACCGACGGGTTGATCATCGTTCCCGATGAGTTGACCAACGGTCAGTTGCAATATGTGCATGACTTGCTGGCCTCGGGATTCCCGATCATCTTCACCACGCCCGAGGGTCCCGGCCCACTGGTGACGGTGGATAATACCCTTGGCATTCGTCAAGCGTTTACACACTTGTTGGAGCACGGACATCGGCAAATTGCCTTTATCGCCGGAAATGCCAATCGCCGGGGCGATAGCCGCGAAAGGTTGGGGGCGTACCGCCAGGCCCTACAAGATGCGGGCTTGAGTGAGGACCCGAGTCTGATTGTTTTCGGCGAGCACCGCAAGGATGGCGGTGCGGCTGCCATGAAACAAATTCTCGCCAGCGGCTTGCTGGAGCAGGCTCCCAGCAGCAGTGGGAGCTGCGGTGTAAGGTGACACAGAGTAGATAATTCCGTGGGCTTGCAGAAAGATTTAACCACAAAGACACGAAGCACGCAGAGTTTCCTTCGTACTCACAAAGAAAAACTTTGTGATCTTTGTGCCTTTGTGGTGAATGGCCCACGCTTTTAGCCACTCCCAGGTGACATTGGTTCTTGACAAGGCCCTTCCTCCCATATTAAAATTGACAAAATTCAGTTCCGGGCTAAACATCCGAAAAAATGAGAATACAAATGTGCATGTGTCTGAGGCGGGGTCTGTAACCGCCGCCTCGTCAAAAGACCTACCCTCCTGACGGTCAACTGCTACAGGCGGCGGACAGCCACCCCCGCGTCTTATGATTTGCGTGTCTGTCTGCCGCTTCTGTTTAAGCAGTTGACCGTTGTTTTTTAAGCGAATTTGATCTGGAGTACCTGAAGATGACATCTCCGATTCTCTCTCCTTCTGACGCTTTGCGAGTATACGATGACATTTTGCAAACGATTGGTAAAACACCTCTGGTGCGCCTCCAACGGTTGGGACGGGGCTTGCCTTGCCCTATCTATGCCAAAGTAGAATTTTTCAATCCAGGTGGCTCGGTGAAGGATCGCATTGCTGCCAACATCATTGAGGAAGCTGAACGCCGTGGACAACTCAAGCCCGGCGGTACGGTGGTGGAATCCACATCGGGCAATACCGGCCTCGGCCTGGCAATCGTATGCGCCAAAAAGGGCTACAAGACCATCTTTGTCATGCCTGATAAAATGAGCCAGGAGAAAGTTCAACTGCTGCGCGCTTTTGGCGCGAAGGTAGTTATCACCCCCACGGCTGTTGCCCCCGAGGACCCGCGCTCCTACTATAGCGTCGCCAAGCGCCTCGTGGCGGAGACCCCCAACGCGCTCCTCGCCAACCAATACCACAACCCTGAAAACCCGCGCAGTCACTACCTCACGACCGGCCCTGAAATCTGGGAACAGACCAGTAGCCAGGTCACTGATGTGGTGATTGGGATGGGCACCGGCGGCACCATCAGCGGCGTGGGCCGTTATCTCAAAGAGCAGAATCCAAATATCCGCATCGTTGGCGTAGATCCGGTCGGCTCGTTGCTGCTGGAAACCTGGCAGCAGGGTCATGTTCCGGAGGATGCTCGCCCGAAGACGTACAAAGTCGAAGGCATCGGTGAGGACTTTTTACCCTCCACCTTGGATCTTTCCGTGATTGACGAGGTGATCCAAATCGGCGACAAGGAATCATTTTTATGGGCGCGCCGCCTAGTCAGGGAAGAGGGCATATTCTCTGGCGGCTCCTCGGGTACGGCCATCGCCGCGGCTGTGCGCTATGCAGAAAACCTAGCCCCCGACCGCCTGCTGGTGGTGATCCTGCCCGATTCTGGCTCCCGCTACCTTTCCAAGTTTTATGACGACAAGTGGATGCGCGAGAACGGTTTCCTGGAAGCCGAATGGAGCGAGATACCGCTGAATGAAATTTTAGCGGCCAAACCCCTCCCGGGCCTGATTACGGCTCGCGTGGATGACCGTATGACCGACACGATTGCCTTGTTGAAAAAGCACGATATTTCCCAGGCGCCAGTCCTAAATCTCGATGGAACTCTGGCAGGCATCGTCACGGAAGTTGAGCTGCTTAACCATCTATTGGAAGCCGGTCACGTTCATTCAGCCGACGAAACCATCGTCGAGATTGTGCGCCCTACTGTAGCGATCTTTTCCGCCGATGCGCACCTCGAGACGGTGCTGCCAGCCATTATGGAAGGCCAGGTGGTGCTGGTGACCGAGGGCAATCGCCCAATGGGCATTCTCACGAAAATAGACGTGCTGGACTTCATCTCACGCTGGATCTAAAACATCCTTGAAGGAGACATTCCATGAGATTTGAAACCTCGTGCATCCATGCTGGTCAACGCCCTGACCCAACCACCGGCGCGGTGATGACGCCAGTCTACCAAACCGCTACGTACGTGCAGGACGGGATCGGAAAGCATCGCGGGTATGAATACTCACGCACTGGCAACCCGACCCGCACTGCCCTCGAGGCCTGCCTGGCTGAACTGGAAGGTGGGCAGTTTGGGCTGGCGTTCTCTTCCGGTATGGCTGCGACCGATACCGTCTTGCGTCTGCTTGGGCCTGGCGACCACCTCCTGGCTGGCAATGACGTGTATGGCGGCACCTTCCGGCTCTTCGAGCGGGTGCTGCGTCCCTATGGCCTGGACTTCTCGTACGTGGACGCCACCGACCCCAGCCAGGTGAAATCCGGCCTGCGCCCGAACACGCGCATGATCTGGCTCGAGACGCCCACCAACCCCTTCTTGAATGTGAGCGACATATCTGCCATTGTTGAGATTGCCCATAACCGCCGCAGTCCAACCCTCGTGGTGGTGGATAACACTTTTGCGACCCCCTACTTGCAGCGTCCCCTGGAATTGGGGGCCGACATTGTAGTGCATTCCACCACCAAATATCTGGGAGGACATTCGGATGTGGTGGGTGGCGCAGTCGTGGCTCGAGATGAGGTGCTTCGTGAACGCCTGGCATTTCTGCAGAACGCGGTGGGAGCGGTGCCAGGACCGTTGGACTGTTTCCTCGTCCTGAGAGGCATCAAGACCCTGCCTGTGCGCATGGACCGCCATTCAGAAAACGCCGCAGCCATAGCCGACTTGCTGGCCGCTCATCCCAAAGTGGATCGCGTCCTGTATCCTTTTCATCCTTCTCACTCGCAGGTTGATGTGGCACGCCGGCAGATGCGTTCGGGAGGTGGTATGGTCTCGTTCATTTTGAAAGACGGGGCAGATGAGGCGCGCCGGGTGGCGGAAAGTACACATCTCTTTGCCCTGGCGGAGTCGCTGGGAGGGGTGGAGTCGTTGATCGAGATCCCCGCCGCGATGACCCATGCCTCCACGGCGAACTCACCTCTGGCAGTTGACCCTAGCCTGGTGCGCCTCTCGGTGGGGATTGAGCACCGGGATGATCTTTTGGCAGATTTGGAGAGAGCCTTAGGATAGAGTCAGCTCACACACTTTTAGTCATAGGTTTGTCTGAAAAGCTAAAATATTTCTAGCCACCTGACAGTTTGGTGTCATAGGTGGATACAAAGCGGAACAGAGACAGA
>CAYZIQ010000079.1:0-11492 GCA_964478375.1 uncultured Chloroflexus sp.
TGTCATTATATAGAACAGATGTTCTTATGTCAAGCGGATTTTTATCCACTGTTTCCATACGTTATAGACTTTTAGGAAAATCGGCGTTTTTCCCCGCTCACCTCCTGGTTGCATGTCAAGCCCGAGTAGCCGCTGGCAAGGGAAGGGGCATCCGCTTGTAAAAAGAAAAAAGATGTGAACAAGATATAATGCCGTTGTGGTATAGAAAGCGCGCCCCCGCCAGCTTTGCAAGGGAGAAGCGCCTTCCGCGGGCGATGAAGCTCGAATCGTCTCTCGACTGATGGCTTCTACTGAACTCTCAGTGGAAGCCTTTTTTATTTCGCCATGTCATTCTCACTCACCGAGATCGAACTCGAACAGGCGCTTCGGCAGCCCGGAAGCCCTCTCTGCTGGATTGGGCGCCACGCGGCGGGCGGTACACCCGTCACCTGCTTTGGGAGAGCGTGAACGACGGTGAAACCCGCCAATGTTTCATCGCCGGCCTGGGATATTGCCCGGAACATACTCACATGCTTGCTTTCCAAGAAAAGAACGACACGGGGACGCGCTGGGTGTGAATATCATGTACGAAAACTTTGTCAACGTGATCGAAGGCCGGTTGGAGACCTGGGGACTGCCCCAAAAAGGCCGCAAGGGCACAAACCACCTTGCCGCCGCGTCGGCCTGCCGGGTGTTTCACACGGCCGGAGAATCGGTGAAGTATGCGTTGAAGACCCTGCTCGAAGAACTGGAAACCTCACCCGATGAATGGCAAAGGCGGGTCTCTACATCCGGCGGTTTATGCCTAGCCCATCTCAGGCAGGGCCTAAACTCTGCGAAGAGTTACCCCACATCCGCCAGTTTTCTGCGCCAGGATGCACATTCGCGGTTGAAGCGCTGGCAGGAAGGTCTGAAAGGCTACATCCGCAAGCATCGCTGGGAACTCCGGGAGGAAGCCTTGACGGAAAACGAAAGTCGCGCCTGGAGGGAAGTTCTGGCCTTCTTCACCGGCCAGCCTCCCGACTCTTTCGAAAGGTGAAAGATGGGCACTCGCGCTGACCTGGCATTTTGTCCCGGCTGCAGACGCGCGGCACCGCGGGGTGCCATCTGCCCGGATTGCCGCCGCCCTTGCGATGCTCCCGCAGAGACTTACCCGGAAAGGCTTTTGGAGACAGTTCTTTCGCAAGACACGACCCGCGCCGGCATGGCCGTGGACGTGCTCACGAAGCGGCTGCACGAGCCGCGCGCCATCGTCCCATTGATCATGATGTCGCACAGTCAGGGTGATCCGTATTTGTTGGTGCTTTCGCCTCGCGGCATGGGCTGGCTGGGCGATCCTCAAACAGTTCCCGTATTGGTAGAACTGTTGCTCGACGAGGAGAAACCTTTCGTCGCCCGTATTGCCGCAGCGGAAGCGTTGGGGAGCATCCGCGGGGGAGAAGCCTTGCAGACATTGAACCGGGCCCAGCGAGGTCCGCGTCCCAGTGTGGCCAAAACCGCCACCAAAGCAATGACGCAATTCCAATGCGATGGCAGACATTATGAACGCAGAAGCTTCAGCGCAGTGCTTGATCTTGTTTCTGGATGTCTATCCAGAATTGCCTGTTCTTCTCTTATGAGATCGCGCCCCCTAGCATCGTGGTAAAGCGATTGATAAGGTACTGAAAGACAACCCGAGATTGGAAATCATTTACTTTCCACCTTCGTGTCCGGATTTGAATCCGCAAAGGAGTCAGCCACAATCACTTGGAACCATGCTTGCCTGAACTGGCTGACCGGTTCGAAAAGAAGCTAAATTCAAGATCGTTTAAAAGCTCCTTTTTGGATCGTTATGGCTATAACGCTATTCGTTCGATGTTTGTTTGATCTGTCAATGAGAAGAAAACCATCCGGGAATTGGTAAGACTGTATAAACTTTCTGAAACACGAGTCTGGAGCATTTGTACTGCGGCAAGAAAAAGAACACTATTGCATCTCATCGAGATATGATAATCAATTCACAAGTCGGCGAGGGGATAAAACCGATTGCAAATAATATGCGGAACGTAATATAATAATAGTACACTATTGCATTATTTGTACTATTATGTTATTATATCAAAGAGATAGGAGGCATCATGCCCAGATATCATCAAGGTAAATCCCACCCTCAAGCAGTTCGCCGCCATCGTCATTGGCAAGACAGCCTGAGAGCAATGATGGAACTAGGGGGCGATGACCAAGCCACCGTAAACATCAATGTTGGAGGCCGCCTGCGCGAATTGCGAACCGGACAGGGACTGTCCATCCGTTCCCTGGCTGAAATGTCCGGTCTGAACTTCAACACTCTCAGCCTGATTGAGAATGAGAAAACTTCCCCAAGCGTCAGCACCCTCCAGCAGTTGGCACAAGCCTTGCAGGTTCCCATCACTGCTTTCTTTGTAACGGCATTTCCGCAGAAGGATGTCATATATCAGAAATCCGGACACCGTCCGCGTGCCAACTTTTCACACGGATTACTGGAGGATCTGGGCGCTGGTCTAACCTTGGGGGAAGGGCTTCCTCTGTTGCTAACACTGGAACCGGGTGCAGAGAGCGGGCCGGATGCCATCGTCCATACTGGTCAGGAGTTCGTTTATTGCCTGGAAGGCAATCTCACCTATACGATTGCAAGGGAGGAATATGATCTCGGTCCGGGCGACAGCCTGATCTTCCAAGCCCATCTTCCCCATCGTTGGGGCAACCGGGGTAATTTCAACTCGCGCTCCATCTTGATCCTCTGCCCGGCAGACGAGAATGATCATTCCACAGAGCAGCATTTCAAGACCGAGAAGGCTGAAGAAAGTATTCGCACCGAGGAGGTATCAGATGAGTCCCAAAGATAGGTTTTTCTTGAGATCGCATGTACTATCGCTGGGAATATTGCTGCTTGTTTTGGGTGCCTTCTTTGCAGATCCGGCGCAAGCTCAAGAGGAAACGCCCCCTCCCGATTCCGGCTGTCTGACCTGTCACGATAACTTGTACTACCTGTATGACACCGGCAAATGGTTCTGTCTCTGCGGAACCGAGATGACCTGCACCTGCTGCCACGGCGGCAACCCGGATGCCTTGATGGGGGAAGATGCCCATCTTGGCATGGTTCTCTACCCCACCCGCAATGACGCCAAGCCCTGTCAGCAATGCCATCCAGACGATTACGAGGCGCGGGTGGAGCGCTTTTCTGAGATCGCGGGAGTGAGTCCTATTCACTCTCTACCTCCCACTCCAACCATCCCTGAACCCACCTCGGTTGGAGACGGCACTGCCGGGCTTGCCTCTGGCGCCCAATCGCGATGGCTGGAACCCTGGCGGCTGGCAGGGCTGGTCGCGCTCGCGCTTGCCCTGGCCGTGCTCGTGTTTTTCGGTTACCGGTGCTGGAAGGCCGACAGCCTGGCTAGAAGAAGCAAATCAATCCATACTTAAGGAGACGACAATGAAGATTGCTGCCATTACCGATGATGGAAACACTATCAGCCAACATTTTGGACGCGCCCCGTATTACCTGGTTGTGACTGTCGAGGATGGGAAAATCGTTGACCGCAAATTGCGCGAGAAACTCGGCCATGTCCAGTTCGCCAGCGAACCCCATCCGCCGGAACAGCCCGGCCAGCCGCATGGCATGGACTTGGCTTCCCACAACAGGCACCTGCGCATGGCCGAGGCGATTGCCGATTGCGAAGCGCTGCTTTGCCGCGGCATGGGCATGGGTGCCTACGAAAGCATGAAGGCGCGCGGCATCCGCCCGGTGGTGACCGATATCGCCGACATTGATACGGCTGTCATGGCCTATGTCGAAGGAAATATCGTTGATCAAGTGGAGCGATTGCACTGAGTGAAATCTCTGTTCGGCCAGAAACGATCGTGAGGCAGACATGGTTATGCAGATCAATCAAGAATTATGCGCCGGTTGCGGAGATTGCATCACCGCATGTCCTGAGAATGCGATCTACCTAGTGAATCAGAGAGCCGTAATTGATGGCTCTTTGTGCAGCCAATGCAAAGCCTGCGTCGAAGCCTGTCCGAATGAGGCTATCGCAGTCCTTTCTGTAGATTCGCCGGACGCCTCGATCGTGGCGCTGCCAGTGGCCGAATCCCGACCTGTCCCCGTCCCGGAGCAGGCAGCGCTGCTGGGAAAGCCTGCCCCCGCCCGCAGTCTTGCCCCGTGGGCTGGAACCGCGCTGGCCTTTCTTGGGCGCGAAATTGTTCCTCGCCTCGCAGAGGCTCTGGTCACTGCGCTGGAGCGCAGGCTCACGCGTCCTGCGATCGCTAACACTACTCCATCGTCTGCGTCTTCCACGAGAATCGCCGCACATGGCGGGGGCGAAAGGCGGCGGGTCCGTTATCGTCGCGGACGCGCCGAATAAAAAAATCGTGAAGAAAGGAGGTGAGGAATATGCCTGGAGGAGATCGCACAGGACCAATGGGCGCCGGTCCGAGAACCGGTCGCGGCATGGGTTATTGCAGCGGCTATGACCGGCCCGGTTTTGCAAATCCGGCCCCGCGTCTCCATGTTGGGTACGGCTTTGGGCGCGGGGGAACAGGCCGCGGATGGCGGCATCGCTTCTATGCGACTGGCTTCCCGCGACCGGCTCCGCTCACATCGGAGCAGGAAACCGAAGACCTTAAAGCCCGGGCTGATTGGCTGAAAAGTCAACTCGATGCTGTCCAAAAGCGCATCGAAGAACTTGCTTCGAAATAAATACATATCTTGGGAGGGCGCGTGGAGTGGACAGTCCATGTATTCTGCGCGCTACTTCTATAAGACAAGGAGATGAAACATGGTAAACAAATCCTTTCGCGGCAGAGGCAGCCAGGGCGGCGGGCAGGGACGCGGCCAGGGCTTCGGCAGAGGGGCAGGCCAAGGTCGGGGGAGAGGCGGCGGCAACAAACCCGGCTCCGGTCCGGGCGGCAACTGCGCCTGTCCGAAGTGCGGCAAGAAAGTCCCGCATGTGGCTGGTCAGCGCTGCATAGACCAGATCTGCCCGGACTGCGGCGTTAAGATGATCCGCGAGTAGGCTGGCATGAAAATCGTCCTGTCAACTACTTCGCCCGGCCTGGACTCGACGACAGACCCGCGCTTCGGGCGCGGCGCTTACCTGCTGGTGGTGGATACTGAAACCATGCGGTGGGAAGCACGACCGAACCCCGGAGTGAACGCCTCGGGCGGGGCAGGCATCCAGGCCGCTCAATTCGTAGCCGACCAGAAAGCTGATGCAGCCATCAGTGGTGACTTCGGCCCACACGCCTTCAATGCCCTCCAAGCCGCAGGCATAGCCATGTACCTGTATGGCGACTGCCGGACGGCTGACGAGGCGGTCAAGAGATTCAAGGCCGGGACTTTAGAACGCGTCGGGGCGGCGACCCGCGCGGAGTGCGATGGCGCACATCACGCCTGAGCCATGCGCATCGCTGTCGCTAGCGGTAAGGGCGGCACCGGCAAGACAACCATCGCCACCAGCCTGGCCCTTAGCTTGGCTATCGAGGTTTCCGCACCACTGCCCATCTTCGTGGATTGTGACGTGGAGGCGCCCAACGCCCACCTGTTCCTGAAGCCGCACCTGGAGCAAAGCCGGCCGGTCGGGATCATGATCCCGGTGGTGGACGATGCCAAATGTACTTACTGCGGTAAATGCGCCGAGGTCTGCGCTTACCACGCCATTGCCGTGCTCGGCCGGAAGACGCTGGCCTTCCCGCAGTTGTGCCACGGCTGTGGGTCCTGCGCGATCCAATGCTCGGAAAAAGCCATCACGGAAAAACTCGACCCAATTGGCGTCATCGAACGCGGCCCGTCCCTGGCGGGGATTGACTTCCGGCGTGGCGTGCTGAACATTGGCGAGCCGATGGCCGTCCCCATCATCCGCGAACTCCTGCGGCAGGTCACACCCCGGCCCGGCCAGACCGTCATCCTGGATGCTCCGCCCGGCACCTCCTGCCCAGTGGTGGCAGCCATGCGCGGCGCCGACTATCTCTTGCTAGTGACGGAACCGACACCTTTCGGCCTGCATGACCTGCGCTTGGCGGCGCAGGTCGCTGGGGAACTGGGCATCCCGGCGGGCGTGATCGTCAACCGCGAAGACGGCGACTACCCGGACCTGGACCTGTTCTGCCGTTCCAGCGGATTGCCCATTCTGATGCGCATTCCCTTCGAGCGCGCCATTGCCGAAGGCATTGCCCAGGGCAGGCCGCTGGCGGAAATTCGCCCCGAATATATCGCCGCTTTTCAGAAACTGTTCTGGCAGATTACGGACAGCCAGATCAGGCAGCGCGCACAGGAGTGACATGGAACTCAAATGTTCGATCTGCCGGGTGCAGGCCTGCCGCGAAGAACCCGGCGCCAAGCCTCTTCCGGCTTTCTGCCCGGCCGCGACAGAACCCGGGACTCTCACCGAGGCCCGCCAAGCCTATCAGTCCGAAGGCGGGGTGCAGCGCCTGGCCCGGTCGGCGGCTCAAGTGGAGGCAACCGGCTATTGCCGCTGGCCGCGCGTGCAGGAGGTAATGGAATTCGCCAGGCGAATTGGCGCAACGCACCTGGGCATTGCCACTTGCGTCGGCCTGATACAGGAAGCCAGGCTGCTCCAGGATATCTTGGAAGCGAACGGCTTTCAAGTCAGCAGCGTTTGCTGCAAGGTTGGCTCGATCCCCAAAGAAGAGATCGGATTGACGGACGAGGAAAAGGTCCGCCCGGGGCAGTTCGAAGCCTTGTGCAACCCCATCGGGCAGGCCATCCTGCTGAACAAAGCCGGCACTGGCTTGAATATCGTTGTGGGCCTGTGCGTGGGGCACGATAGTCTATTCTTCAGCCATTCGCAGGCGCCAGTCACGGTGCTGGTGGCCAAGGACCGAGTCACCGGTCATAACCCCGCCGCCGCCCTGTATACCAGTCATTCCTACTACCGCCTGGGTCCTGATCAGGGTTGAAACCGGATAAGGATGGAAACGATGAAAAACAAGAAGACGCTCACGAGAGGCATCCTCCTGACCATGACCGCTGTAGGAGAGATCGTCCTGGCCATCGTACTCTACGATCGGGACGGCAAAGCGGCGATCATCAACCTTGGCTGGGTCATCTTGTGGATTTCAGCCGTCTTCGGTTGTCTGCCCATTTTTGTATTCAGAAAATGGGACAGGGTATCGAAAGGGAAGGAGTACGTTCATACCACCGCCCTGGTTGACCGGGGAATATATGCCCTCGTCCGGCACCCTCAATACCTGTCCTTCATGTTGATTGGCCTTGCCCTGCCGCTCATTGCCCAGCACTGGCTGGTTGCCCTTCTGGGTGCGGTTGTCATTTTGCTCACCTACTTGGTGATACTCGATGAGGAGAAGTCGAACATCGAAAAGTTCGGCGAGGCTTACCGCGAGTACATGCAGCACGTGCCGCGGCTGAACTTCCTACTGGGGATGGCGCGGCTGGTATGGCGCATTGCCAGGGCGCACGGCAGGACTCGGGAGTGAGCCATGAAACAACTGGTCATCCTCAGCGGCAAAGGCGGCACCGGCAAGACCAGCGTCGCGGCGGCCTTCGCCCACCTGGCGCACGAAGGGCCTTCCCCCGTCCGGGCGGTGCTGGCCGACGCCGATGTGGACGCCGCCAACCTGGAACTGGTCCTGCGCCCCGAGCGGCTGGAGATGCACGATTTCACTGGCGGCTCGCTGGCGGTCATTGACCCGCAACTCTGCCAGGCCTGCGGCAATTGCGAAGCCGCCTGCCGCTTCGATGCCATCCTGCCCGGCCCAACCTTTCGGGTAGATCCCGTGGCCTGCGAAGGCTGCGCAGCCTGTGCATACCAGTGCCCGGAAGAAGCCATCCGAATGGAACCGCAGCTGGCGGGACAATGGTACCGCTCCGAGAGCCAGTATGGGCTACTCTTCCACGCGGACCTGAAGCCTGCCCAGGAAAACTCCGGCAAACTCGTCACCCTGGTCAAGCAGCAGGCGCGCCTGGCCGCCCTGGACGGGGACTACTCTCTCCTGATCGTGGACGGGCCGCCCGGCATCGGCTGCCCGGTCATCTCTGTCCTCTCCGGCGCGGACCTGGCGCTGGTGGTGGCTGAACCAACCGCCGCGGGGGTCCACGATATGCAGCGCATCCTCGAGACGGCCGCCCACTTCCGCATCCCGGCCCTGGTGTGCGTCAACAAGGCTGACCTCTATCCGGAAGGCACGCGCCAAATCGAATTCTTCTGCCGCAGGCGCGGCCTGGAAGTGGTTGGTAGCATCCCGTTCGACGAGACCGTTACACGTTCGATGAGGAACGGTGAGCCTGTGACGGCTTTCAGCCCGGATTCTCCTGCCAGCCGGGAGATAATCACGGTATGGAAAAACATCATGAAAACACTCGAAATCCAACCCGCCAACGAAGTAAAGGAAACGGCATGGCGACTACAGTTTCACAAAAACAGATCCTAGACGCTCTCTCGAAGATCAACGACCCCGAACTCCATAGCAGCCTGACGGATTTGAACATGGTTCGCAAAGTGGAGGTCGAGGATGGGATTGTCGAAATTACACTCGCCATCACCGTGCCGAACTGTCCGTTCAAAAGCCAGATCGAATCGGATGTGCGCGCGGCCGTGCAAGCCCTGCCAGGTGTGAAAGAAGTGTTTGTTCACATGGGCGCGATGACCGACGAAGAGCGCAAAGCATTGATGGGCTCCCCTGCAGACGGGACGGCCGCGCAATACAATCACGTCCAGCGCGTGGTGGCCGTGATGAGCGGCAAGGGCGGCGTGGGGAAATCGCTCGTCACGGGTTTGCTGGCTGCGGCACTTTCCCGAAAAGGTTATAGCGTCGGCATTCTCGACGCCGATATCACCGGTCCGAGTATCCCCATGCTTCTCGGTCTGCAGGGGCCTGTCGAGCCGGGACCGGTCGGGTTGCGGCCGCTACAAAGCCGCGTTGGGGTGAAGGTTATGTCCATGAATTTCCTGCTGCCCAATGAGGACCAGCCGGTCATCTGGCGCGGGCCGCTGATCGGCAAAGCTATCACCCAGTTATGGGGAGACGTGATGTGGGGCGAACTGGATTACCTGCTGGTGGACCTGCCGCCCGGCACCTCGGATGCGGCTTTGAGCACCATGCAGTCACTGCCCGTCAGAGGTATCGTGATGGTCACCACGCCGCAGGGCCTGTCGTCCATGATCGTCCGCAAGGCGGTGCACATGGCGCAGACTGTTGGCGTGCCAATCCTGGGCGTGGTGGAAAACATGGCCTACTTCACTTGCCCGGATACCAGTAAGCGCCACCTCATCTTCGGTCCTAGCCACGTCAATGAAGTTGCCCTGGCTGCCGGTGCCCCATTACTGGCGCAACTCCCCATCAACCCGGACGTGGCTGTCTTGTGTGATGACGGTCATGTGGAAGATGTCAAACTGACCGAGATAGAAGGGCTGATAGACGCTTTTATCAAAGCGGCTCCAGTTCAGGTGGAGAAACAGCATGGTTGATTCCGGGCGGCTCCGTTCGGCGATTCTCGAGAAAATGGCGACGGTCATAGACCCGGAAACCGGCGTGGATGTGGTGCACATGCGCCTGATCGAAGACCTGACCGTGGATGACGCCGGGCGCGTCTCCTATACCTTCCGGCCTTCCTCGGTCTTCTGCCCGATCGCCGTGTCGCTGGCAGATGCCATCCAGTGCGCCGTGGCCGAGGTCCCGGGCGTCAAATCGCAGGATGTTAAAGTCGTCGGTTTTGCCCTCTCGGACGAATTGACTGCCTGGCTGAAACAGGCGCTTGAAGAGAGGCAAAACAAATCGAAAGGGTGAGAAGTGAAAACAAGATGAAATATGTCTTCGGCCCCGTCCCATCCCGCCGCCTTGGACAGTCGCTGGGGATTGACCCTCTTCCATTCAAGACCTGCAACTGGAATTGCGTTTACTGCCAGTTGGGGCGCACCACTCCGCTGACCAACGAGCGGCGCGAATTTTTCCCCCGCCAGGAAATCCTGGCTGAGGTGAGAGCAGCATTGGCCGCCCACAAGCCCGGCGATATTGATTGGGTGACCTTCGTCGGCTCCGGCGAGACCTGCCTGCACAGCGGGCTTGGCTGGCTGGTTCGGAAGGTAAAGGAACTCACCGACTTGCCTGTGGCAGTCATCACCAACGGCGCGCTCTTCTACCTGTCTGAAGTTCGAGAAGAAGTAGCCGCCGCCGATGCGGTGTTGCCTACCTTGGACGCCGGAGAACCTCGCCTCTACCGCAAAATCAACCGCCCCTGGCCAAAGTTGACGTTTGAACGGCTGCTTGATGGATTGATTACCTTCCGAGGGGAATATCGCGGAAAACTGTGGGTAGAAGTGATGCTGGTGCGCGGCTTGAACGACAGCGAGGAAGCCCTGCGCAAGATTGCCGCTGCTTTGCAGCACATTCACCCCGATGAAGTGCACATCAACCTTCCGGACCGTCCGCCTGCCGAGACCTGGGTGCTGCCGCCGGACGAGGAAAGCCTGTTACGCGCTCGGACCATCCTGGGAGATGTTGCACACATTGTTCACCCTGCTAGCGGTGATTTAAAATTGAATGGTTGCGGCACACTGGTAGAGGCAGTGATTGCCATCATCACCCGCCACCCTATGCGTGAAGACGAATTGGTGCAAACGCTGGAGCGCTGGTCGCCGGGCGAAGTAAATGCTGTTCTGAGAGACCTGCAAAGTGGCGGAAAGGCTAAGGTAATCGAGCGATATGGCCGTCGCTTCTGGAGCGCTGCCACCGCGCGTTATTCGGACGAGTCTCACAGCGCGGCCCGCACCCTATTCGCCTTCAATCTTTGAACATCATTCCAATCTGGAGGCATGGATGACATTGGCATGGATTATCGGCTTTAGCATGCTGGGGAGCGTCGGTGCGCTCGCGTTGGCGGGCACATACCTTTTGTTCCCGGAAAGGATCCGCCAAACTCTCATCCCGTGCCTGATCAGTTACGCAACCGGTACCCTTCTGGGAGCCGCCTTTTTAGGACTTCTCCACCACGCTCTTGATCTCGCCCCGGCGGTGTCTGTCCTTTCTACAGCGCTGGCGGGAATCCTGGCCTTCTTTCTGCTTGAGAAGATCGTCATCTGGCGGCATTGTCACGACGCGGAATGCGAAACGCACGCCAACGCCGGCCCTTTGCTCTTGGTCGGCGACGCACTTCACAACTTCATTGATGGCTTTGCAATTGCCGCGGCCTTCATTGTTTCCATCCCTATTGGGGTGACAACTGCGTTGGCTGTCTTTGCCCACGAATTGCCTCAGGAGGTGGGTGACTTTGCCATTCTGCTCGAAAGTGGATACACGCGGCGGCGTGCGCTGTGGTACAACCTCCTCTCAGGCCTGAGCACTTTGCCGGGAGCGTTATTGGCTTATTACTCCTTGACCGAGGCGCAGAGTTTCACACCATACGTCATGGCCCTCTCGGCTGCAAGCTTTATCTACATCGCAATTGCCGATTTAATTCCCAGCCTCCACCAACGCTCCGAGTTGAAACAATCCATTCGTCAGTTAATCCTTATCTTGTT
>CAYZIQ010000079.1:11592-13801 GCA_964478375.1 uncultured Chloroflexus sp.
GAAGCCTGGAAACAGTACGAGATCGGGCGATACGGCTGTTATGCCTGTCCGGTGGTTTGTAAGAACAAGTACCGCATCCCGTCGGGCCGGCGCGCGGGCGAGGTGGGTGCCGGACTGGAATTCGAGGCCATCTATTGTCTGGGTGTCAATAGTGGTGTTGAAGACCCTCTTGCCATTATGGAAATGGAAAACCTGGTAGACATGTATGGGATGGATGTCATCGGACTTGGAAATACGATTGCCTTCGCCAAAGAACTCTACCAGCGGGGAATCCTCACGTCGGTGGATACCGGCGGTATTTCGTTGGAATGGGAAGATGTGGATGCCCAAATCGAGTTGATACACAAGACCGCGCTGCGGGATGGTTTTGGTAATCTGGTTGCCGAGGGCATGTATAACTTGGCAAGAATCATCGGAAAGGATGCTTTGGCATACTGCTACCATGTCAAGGGTCTTAGCCGCGGACCTCATCCGCCGGGGTTGTTTGCCCTGGCGCATGCCACATCAACCAGGGGAGCCGACCACCTGAGGGGCAGGAGTTGGGCTTATGGCGAGAATGATCCCCATGTATTCCCGGAACTGGTGAAGAAGGGCTTTATCCCCGACGTGAACCAGGATCCTGTCGGAGCACTGATTGTCTCCGAACGGGCTACCACACTGACAGATTCCATCGGGCGATGCAAAGGGGCGGTCAACAGCTGGGTCGCCGCGATGCCTCTGGTATGGAAGTATCCACTGTTCGATGGTCTGGCTAGGCTATTGACTACCGCAACCGGAGTTGAATTTGACACAGCCAGTTTGGAGGATGCCGCCGATCGAATCTATGTTCTCGAGAGAGCCTTCAACATTCGACAGGGTGCGTCGAGGAATGACGACCGTCTGCCGCAAAAACCGCACGTGAAGGTTAGTGCGCAGGGAAAAGAGGGGCGCAGAAAACACGATGAGATGCTCACCGACTATTACCGCCGGCGCGGCTATGATCCAAGGGTTGGCATCCCAACTCGCAAGCGATTAGAAGAATTGGAATTAAAGTACGTCGCTGACGAGATCGAAACTCATGCTCCCTATCCCAAATGGGAGGGGCCAACCCTTTGGCCTCTGGAGACCTATCCACATGGAACAGTGCGCGCTTGATAATGGAGGGGAGAAGTCTATTGTTGGAGAATCAGGATGAGACAGACCCTCCGACCGCAAAAACATCACCTGGCCGTTATTCATCTCCTGGGTGTGATCATCTGCCTGGCAATGGTCTGTTTGGGCCATCAGATGCCTGGCTGGATCGTTCTCCCGGTAACTCGGCCGGGAGGTGAAGAGATAAAGACAGCCACGGCAACAGTGGAATCCATGCCCTCGCCCCCTTTGTATACCTCTACAGTCATGCCCACCTCGACAATCTTTACACTTCCAACCGGAACGTACATTCCGACCCAGTCCTTCCAGTCGGTCACGCTGACAGTCGTTTATGACAACAATCCGTTCGACTCGCGGCTCAAAACCGCCTGGGGATTCGCCTGCCTGGTTGAGGTGAACGGGTTGAAGATTCTATTTGACACTGGCGGTGATGGGGAGATACTGCTGGACAATATGCTCCTTCTTGGTCTGGATGCGCACCGGGTGGATGTGGTGGTCCTTTCTCACATTCATGGAGATCACACCGGTGGGCTGGATGCATTGTTGGCTCTCAATGACCATCTAACGATATACATTCCTCGTTCCTTCCCGGATGAGTTTAAAACCCGCATCGCTGGACGGGCAACACTGATTGAGGTGAGCGCGGCGCAGCCCATCGCCTCCCACATCTGGACGACGGGTGAAATGGGCACCTCGCCGGTAGAACAGGCTCTTATCGTCGAGACAGACAAAGGATTGGTAGTGCTTTCTGGTTGCGCCCACCCAGGGGTTGTGGAGATAGTGAAGCAGGCACGCGCTTATGGTGATGTGTATCTGGTTATAGGCGGATTCCACCTGAGCAGCAAGAGCGCGATAGAAATCGAGGCAATCATCGCAGATCTTAAGCGTCTGGGTGTTCAAAAACTTGCCCCGTGCCATTGCACAGGCACGGAAGCGATCGAATTATTCAAAGCCGCATTCGGTGCAGATTTTATCCCGGCCGGCGTAGGAGCCATAATCACCATCCAACCATAAGATGTAATGGCTTCAGCCAAAGAAAGAAATCATCCATATTCGAAATGAGGTGAAGTAAAAAATG
>CAYZIQ010000080.1:0-13702 GCA_964478375.1 uncultured Chloroflexus sp.
GCCGGTGTGCGAGAATGGGAAATGAAATAACCACAAAGCCACGGAGACACCAAGAAATCACTTCGCGACTTGGTGTCTTTGTGGTAAATAATTCTGGAGTCCTTTATGCCAAACTACATCGCTGCCATTGACCAGGGCACCACCAGCACGCGTTGCATGATTTTCGACCACAGCGGGAATGTGATTGCCGTTGCTCAAAAAGAACACAAGCAGATTTATCCCCAACCTGGCTGGGTGGAACATGACCCTCTCGAAATCTGGCAAAACACCCAGGAAGTCATGCGTGCGGCCGCCGCCAAACTCCTCACGCATCACTCCTCACGCATCACGCATCACTCATCATTCATCACTGCCATCGGCATCACCAATCAGCGCGAGACGACCGTCGTTTGGGAGAAGACCACCGGTAAACCGGTCTACAATGCCATTGTCTGGCAGGACACGCGCACGGACGGAATATGTAACGAGTTAGCGAAAGAAGGCGGGCAAAACCGCCTGCGCGCCAAGACCGGCCTGCCGTTGGCAACCTACTTCTCCGGGCCGAAGATCAAGTGGATTCTAGATAATATCCCCGGCACGCAGGCGAGGGCGGGAAAAGGCGAGCTGCTCTTCGGCAATATGGACACCTGGGTTATCTGGAACCTGACCGGCACTCACGTCACCGATGTGACCAACGCCTCGCGCACGCTGTTGATGAACCTGCAAACCCTGGATTGGGATGATGAGATTCTGCATCTGCTCAATATCCCGCGCGCTATGCTGCCCAGGATTTGTTCTTCCTCAGAGATTTATGGCGCGGTGAGGACGCAAGGTCTTGCATCCCTGCATGGCGTCCCTGTCTCAGGTGACTTAGGCGACCAGCAGGCCGCCCTCTTCGGCCAAACCTGTTTCAGCCCAGGCGAGGCCAAAAACACCTACGGTACCGGCTGTTTCATGCTGCTCAACACCGGTGAGAAGCCAGTGCCATCCAAATCCGGTTTGCTGACCACGCTCGGCTACAAGATTGGCGATCAAAAAGCTGTTTACGCGCTCGAAGGCTCAATTGCCATCACCGGCGCGCTGGTGCAGTGGCTGCGTGACAATCTCGGCCTCATCCAGAAATCGGCGGATGTAGAAACGCTGGCTCGTACGGTGGACGACAACGGCGGCATCTACTTCGTTCCGGCCTTCTCCGGCCTATTCGCGCCGTATTGGCGTTCCGACGCGCGTGGCGCCATCGTCGGCATGACTCGTTACGTCAACAAGGGTCACCTCGCCCGCGCTGTGCTGGAAGCCACCGCCTACCAGACGCGTGAGGTGCTGGACGCGATGGAGAAGGATTCTGGCGTCAAGCTGACCGCCCTCAAAGTGGACGGCGGCATGGTATTCAACGAACTACTGATGCAGTTCCAGGCCGATATTCTCGACGTGCCGGTCATCCGCCCGAGGGTGGCCGAGACCACCGCCCTCGGCGCGGCCTACGCCGCTGGTCTGGCCGTCGGCTTCTGGCAGAACTTCGATGAGCTGCGCGCCAACTGGGGTAAGGACAAGGAGTGGAACCCCTCTATGCCCGCCGCCAAACGCGCCGCGCTTTATTCCGGCTGGAAGAAAGCCGTGACGCGCACCTTTGACTGGATGGAATAAAAAAACCACGAAAGAACCCGAAGAGGCACGAAATAAAAACTTCGTGTTCTTTCGTGTGATTTCATGGAAGAAAGAAGAATATGAACCGAAAAGACATCCTCTCCTCCCTCGAATCCCATTCCCCAGCCGTGCTTATCGTCGGCGCGGGGATCAACGGCGCAGGCACCTTCCGCGACCTGGCGCTCAACGGCGTGGACGTGCTGCTGATTGACCGCGCCGACTTCTGCTCTGGCGCCAGCGCAGCCTCCTCGCACATGGCACATGGCGGAATCCGCTACCTCGAAAACGGCGAATTCCGCCTGGTGCGCGAAGCCGTGCAGGAACGCAACCGGCTGATCGAGAACGCGCCGCACCTCGTCCGCCCGCTGCCGACCACCATCCCCATTTTCAAGGTTTTCTCCGGCCTGCTCAACGCTCCACTCAAATTCCTCGGCTGGTTGGAGAAGCCTGCCGAGCGCGGCGCGCTGGTCATCAAGATCGGCTTGATGCTCTACGACGCTTACACGCGCGGACAGGGTACCGTCCCACCGCACGTTTTCGACGACCGCGCAAAGGCGCTCGAAAAATTCCGTTACCTCAATCCTGGGATTTGCTTCGCGGCCACCTACTACGATGGCTCCATTCTCTCTCCTGAACGGCTTACCATTGAGCTTATCCTGGATGGCGAAGCCGAAGGAGATCATGCGCGCGCCTTGAATTACGTCAGCCTGGTCGGTGTGAAGGGGGACACGGTTACTTTGCGTGATGAGCCGACCGGTTCGACCTTTGACCTTCAACCGAAGTTAATCGTCAACGCCGCCGGGCCGTGGATTGACGTCGCCAACCGGACCCTCGGCCTGCAGACGCGTTATATCGGCGGGACCAAAGGCTCGCACGTGATCCTCGATCACCCCGAGCTGCGCGCCGCGATCGGCAAGAACGAGTTCTTCTTCGAGAACAAGGATGGCCGCATTGTGCTCATCTTCCCCTTGATGGATAAGGTGCTGATTGGGACATCTGACATCCCTATCGAGAATCCGGACGAGGCCCGCTGCACCGAGGACGAGGTTGATTATTTTTTGGAAATGATTGCCAGAGTCTTCCCATCCATCAAAGTGAACCGCTCGCACATCGTCTTTCGCTTCTCGGGTGTCCGTCCATTGGCATATACTCAGGCCAAAATCGCAGGTCAAATCACGCGAGACCATCACATCCAGGAAGATGTACTTGGCGATATCCCCGTCTATTCCCTGGTCGGCGGCAAATGGACGAGCTACCGCGCCTTCTCGGAGCAGGTGACTGATAAAGTGCTGTCCTATCTGGGACTGGCGCGCAAGGCTGGCACCCAGAACCTGCCCATCGGCGGCGGAAAGGATTATCCTTGGACGGGGTACATTCAACTCCAATTCTTCAACCGCGTCCATGAATTGACTGGTCTGCCAGACAGATGGCCGAAAATTCTGTTCGACCGCTATGGGACGCGTGCCCAAGAAATTGCCGCCTTCATGGCTGCTGACTATGATGCTGCCCTCAAGCACAAGCCCGACATGACCCGGCGCGAGATTGCTTTCCTGACGCAGCACGAAAAGATTGTCCACCTCGACGATCTGCTGCTGCGCCGCTCGATGTTGGCTTTTCTGGGCGAGCTGACCCGTCCGCTGGTGGGGGAACTGGCCGAGTATACGGGTGAAACCCTTGGTTGGGCAAAGGCGCAGAAAAAGGCCGAGATGACGCGTGCGCTCGATATATTGGCAGACAGGCACGGGGTCCGGCTGTGAATTGGAGTGAGAAGAAGATAAGGCAACAAGTTACCTGTCCCGCTTTTAAATGGTAAAATGTCACCTTGTCATAATCTGGTTTTGGTGATTGCATGAACATTTCGGTCGTCATCCCAGTCTATAACAGCGCAGAGACGCTCACTCCGCTCGTCCAACGCTTGGGCCAGGTACTCCCGAAGCTGGCGGAAGTGTATGAGGTGCTCCTGGTCAATGATGGCAGCCGAGATGCGAGCTGGGATACGATCTTGCAGCTTTCGCAGCAATACCCCTGGGTGCGCGGCATCAACCTGATGAGAAACTATGGACAGCACAACGCCACGTTGTGCGGCATTCGGGCGGCAAGACACGAGGTGATCGTTACAATGGATGATGATCTCCAACACCTGCCCGAGGAAATTCATTTATTACTGGAAAAACTGGAAGAAGGATACGATCTTGTCTACGGCGTCCCCAGAAAACGCCCCCACTCATGGTGGCGCAACCTGGCCTCGATACTTACCAAGCTTGTCATTTCTGCCACCATCGGCATCAAGACCGTGCGCGACGTAAGCCCTTTTCGCGCCTTCCGCGCCCAATTGCGGCGCGCATTTGACAGCTATAGCAACCCGGACGTGATGATTGATGTGCTGCTCTCATGGAACACGACGCGCATGGCTGCTGTCCCAGTGGATGAGCAGCCGCGTGCCGCTGGAAAATCCAATTACACCCTTGGCAAACTGATCCGAATGTCCCTGCTTTACCTGACAAACTTTAGTACGAAACCTCTACGTTTAGCAAACATTGTGGGCTTTCTCTTTACATTTTTGGGTTTTATTGGGTTTGTCTATGTAGTGGTAGTCTACTTCACGGTTGGTTCGGTGCCTGGCTTTCCTTTCCTTGCTTCAGTGATCATGATCTTTAGCGGCGTGCAGTTGTTCGCGCTCGGCATCATCGGCGAATATTTAGCGCGCGTCTTCGAACGGACGGCTGGCAAGCAACCCTATACCATCGCCCAGACTACGCCAGACAAGGTCGAGAGAAATCCGGGAATTTCATGAATTGTGTCATTTTGCAGCCATCTTACATTCCATGGCGAGGCTATTTCCACCAGATCTATAAAGCTGACGTATTCGTCTTTTACGACGATGTTCAATACGACAAGCATGGCTGGCGCAATCGCAATCAGATCAAGACCTCGCAAGGTAAACAGTGGCTGACCATCCCGGTCCATAGCGGCGGCGTGACGGTGGAAGACATCCCCATCAACCAGGTGCGGATTGATTGGAGCAAGCCATGGAGTAGGTCTCATTGGAAAGCCCTAAGCTTTTCCTACGCGCGCGCCCCTTTTTTTAGGATTTATGCTCCATTGCTGGAGCCTTTTTACCAGCGCAGGGATAAATTCCTGGCCGACTTCACCATTGATTTGACGATCTTCCTCGCCCGCGAATTAGGCATCAGGCACACTCGCTTTGTCCGCTCTTCTGAGCTGAACGTCAGCGGGCAAAAGACTGAGCGGCTGATAAAAATACTGTTGCAGCTCGGTGCGACGCATTACATCAGCGGCCCTTCGGCGCGCGATTACATCGAGGAAGATGAATTTACAGCCGCTGGGATCACGCTGGAGTACATGGAATATAATTATCCTGAATATCAACAGCTCTATCCACCTTACGACCCGCAAGTGTCAATCCTGGATCTAATGTTCATGAGCGGTCTAGATGCCTTGCAATATATCATCGAGTAGCCTATGCCCGATAATGCCTCTACCGTCATTGATTTCAACCTTCCTACCCTGGTTGGCGACGAGTTAGCATACATTGAACAGGCAATCGCCTCCGGCAAAATATCAGGGGATGGATTATTTACCCAAAAATGCAGCCGGCTTCTCGAAGAAGCGCTCGGCGTACCCAAAGTGCTGCTCACTACCTCTTGCACCCACGCGCTGGACATGATGCCGATCCTGCTGGGCATCCAGGCCGGCGATGAAGTCATCATTCCCTCCTTTACGTTCGTCTCGACGGTCAACGCCTTTGTTCTACGCGGGGCGCGGCCGGTCTTTCTAGACGTTCGGCCTGACACCCTTAATTTGGACGAATCCCTGCTTGAGCGTAAGATCACGCCCCAGACGAAAGCCATCGTCCCTGTACATTACGCCGGCGTTGGCTGCGAGATGGATGCGATCCTCGAAATTGCCCACCGCTACAACATTCCTGTGGTAGAGGATAACGCCCATGGGTTGTTTGGCAAGTACAGAGGCAGATATCTGGGCACGTTTGGCATGCTGGCAGCGCAGAGTTTCCACGAGACCAAGAACTTCTCTTGCGGTGAGGGAGGGGCATTGTTGATCAATGATCCTGCACTCGTCGAACGCGCTGAAATTGTTCGCGAGAAAGGTACCAATCGCAGCCGCTTCTTCCGCGGCCAAGTGGACAAGTACACCTGGATAGACATTGGCTCCTCTTACTTGCCATCGGATATCCTCGCCGCCTTTCTCTATGCTCAGTTGGAAAACCGTGAAAAGATCCAATCCCATCGCAAGAAGGTCTGGAACTTCTACTACAAAAACCTAAACGATTGGGCACTGGCGCATGAAGTGCAGCTTCCGCATGTGCCGGAATACTGTGAACAGGCCTACCACATGTTCTACATGCTCATGCCGACGCTCGACCTTCGCCAGAGAATGATTGCCCATCTTCATCGGCGCGGCATTGACAGTGTATTTCACTACCTGCCGCTCCATCTCTCGGATATGGGCCTGCGCTTTGGCGGCCAGCCCGGCGATTGCCCCGTGACCGAGCGCGTCAGCGACCAGCTTCTCCGCCTGCCGTTCCACAATGCGTTAACCGAGGCCGAGCAGCAAAGAGTGGTAGAGGCTATTCTGGAATATGACTTCTAACTGCTCTTAGCGGGGCTAAGCCCCGCCGCAAGCGAGGTTGATTTGAAGAATATACTTGTCACCGGTGGGGCGGGATTCATCGGCTCGAACTTCGTCCGTTACCTGCTCGCGGCGGAGCCAGATGTTCACATTTTCAACCTGGATGCCCTAACCTACGCCGGCAGCCTGGAGAACCTGAAAGACCTGTCTGACCCGGCGCGGCACACTTTCATCCGGGGAGACATCTGCGACCGTGCCCTGATCGAAGACTTGCTGCGCCGCCATCAGATTGATACCATCATCCATTTCGCGGCCGAATCGCACGTGGATCGCTCCATCCTCGGCCCGGCGCCGTTCATCCAGACCAACGTCGTCGGGACGTTCACACTGTTGGATGCTGCGCGCCAGGTTTGGTTAGTGGAGGGCAATGCGCCCGCCGAAGGTGTGCGTTTTCACCACATTTCCACGGACGAGGTTTTCGGTTCGCTCGGCCCGGGAGATCCGCCTTTCTCCGAGTCCACGCCATACGCGCCCAATTCCCCTTACGCGGCGACGAAGGCGGCCAGCGACCAACTTGTCCGCGCCTATGGGCATACCTATGGGCTGCCTTTCACCCTCACGAATTGTTCGAACAATTACGGCCCGTATCAATTCCCTGAAAAGCTGATTCCCCTGATGATCTTGAACGCAATACAGGGCAAGCCCTTGCCGGTCTATGGCGATGGGATGCAGGTGCGCGACTGGCTGTACGTGACGGATCACTGCGAGGCAATCCATCTGGTGCTGCGCAAGGGACGCCTGGGCGAGACCTACAACATCGGCGGGGACAACCAGCCCGCCAACCTGGAGATCGTGAGCGACATTTGCGCCATCCTCGATGAACTGGTTCCTGACTCGGCGCACCGACCTCACGCAAACCTGATCCAGATGGTCGCTGACCGCCCCGGTCACGACCGGCGCTATGCAATGGATATTCGTAAGATCCGCATCGAATTAGGTTGGGAACCGTGCCACGACATCGCCAATGGTTTGCGCGACACGGTGAAATGGTACCTGGCTCATCGCGCTTGGGTCGAGGCGATCCTTTCCCGATATGAGTACAACCAGTGGATGGACCAAAATTACGGCAAGCGAGGAGCAAACGAATGAAAGGTATTATTCTTTCAGGCGGGTACGGAACGCGGCTTTACCCGCTTACGCTGGGGGTAAGCAAACAGCTATTACCGGTATACGACAAGCCGATGGTTTATTACCCGCTTTCGATGCTGATGCTGGCAGGAATTCGCGAAATCCTGGTGATAAGCTCTCCGGAAGATCTACCTGCTTTCCGCCGCCTCTTGGGCGATGGCAGCCAATGGGGATTGGCATTCTCTTATACCGAACAAACGGAGCCGCGCGGCCTGGCAGATGCATTCATCATTGGTCGCGATTTCGTTGGCGAGGATCATGTATCCTTGATATTGGGAGACAATATCTTTTTCGGCACAGGCCTGTGGGATCAACTCAAGCAGGCGGCACAGCTTAGAGAAGGTGCGCTCGTTTTTGCGTACCCGGTCCGTGATCCTGAACGCTACGGAATTGTCGAATTCGACAAAAACGAGCGGGTGATCAGTATCGAGGAGAAGCCCAAAAAACCGCGCTCGAACTTCGCTGTCCCTGGCCTGTACTTTTACGATAATCAAGTACTCGACTTCGCGGCTCATCTCAAGCCCTCGAGGCGCGGCGAATTGGAGATCACTGACCTCAATCGCATTTACCTCGAAAAAGGGCAACTGCGTGTACAACAGCTCGGACGCGGCATTGCCTGGCTGGACGCCGGTACGCACGAAACTCTGCTCCAGGCCGCCAACTTCGTCCAGGCAGTCGAAGAACGCCAAGGGTTGATGATCGGCTGCCCGGAGGAGATCGCTTATCGTGTGGGGTTCATTACGAAGGAGCAGTTGCAGGATTTAGCGCGACAACTGCGCTACAACAGTTATGGAGATTATTTGACACGATTGGTGAATGAAGGGTAAAAAGCGTCCAATGTTTTGCAAATGGTGGGACATTTACCGATGGTAAAATAACCATCCAATGACTACCCCAGAAGCCAACTTTTCTACCTACCACATCACCTTCCTCCGCCACGGCGAATCGATCGGCAACGCCGAGGATCGCTTCCAGGGTCAGGCTGACTTTCCGCTGACCGGGAAGGGCTGCGACCAGGCGAAGGCTCTCGCGGGCCGTTGGCTGGCCGAAGGTGTCACTTTTGATAGATGTATTTCCAGCCCCCTCTTGCGTGCCCGCCAGACAGCGGAAATCATCACGCAGGCGTTGGACGTGCCGCTCGAATTCGATCCGGATTGGATGGAGATCAACAACGGCCTGCTCGCGGGTTTGAGCGACGAAGAGGCAGCGAAAATTGCCCCGCACCCAGATTTTATGACGCCTTATACGCGCTTTGGCAAGACTGGCGAGAGCCGCTGGGAATTGTATCTGCGCGCCGGAAGGGCGATACAAAGAATACTTGACCGGCAACCCGGGCGTTACCTGGTCGTGGCGCATGGCGGTGTGCTCACCATGGCGATGTACGCGATGCTGAACATTTCACCGCAAGCTGATTTCAGCGGGCCGCGTTTCATGTTCCTCAACATGACTTTTGCTATCTTCAGTTATGAGCCCAAGCATCACAACTGGCGGCTGCTCCAGTTCGGGTGTGAAGTGATGGATGGATGAAAAGATGAATTTCCTGATCTTTGGCGCGGGGGCGATTGGTACATACATCGGCGGCAGCCTGGCGCTGAAAGGCCACCGCGTTACGTTCCTCGAGCAGCCCAAGGTAGTCGTGGAATTGCAAAAGCGTGGTCTCAGGCTTGACCTGAAAGCAGCGAACAGAAAGATGGATGACGACTTTTCATCCTTCATCCTTCCGCCTTCATCCTTTTCTTGCGCCTCCTCTCTCGCCGAAGCCATTCGGCAAGGCGCTTACGATTTCGCCATCTTCGCCCTCAAATCGTTCGACACCGCTTCCTTTCTCGAATCACTCATCACTTATCACTCATCACTTCTCCCCCCTCCCTCCCCACTTCCTCCTCTCCTCTGCCTCTCCAACGGCGTAGACAACGAACCCGCTCTCGCCGCAGCACTGGGTGAAGACAAAGTCATCGCTGGCACGGTCACCTCGTCTATTGGCCGCCGCGCCGCAGGGGATATCGTGTTGGAACGGTTACGAGGGGTCGGCGTTGCTGCTGGACATCTGCTTTCCAAGAAATTGGTTGCCGCACTGGATGGGGCCGGGCTGGATGCCCGCCTCTTTCCCCGCGCAGCGGATATGAAGTGGTCGAAGATGCTGACCAATCTCCTCGCCAATGCCACGGCTGCCATCCTGGATATGACCCCGGCCGAGGTTTTTGCCGACCCGCGCTTGTTCTCTCTCGAGATAACGATGCTGCGCGAGGCGCTGGCGGTGATGAAAGCGCAGGGGGTTCGCGTGGTGGACTTACCGGGTACGCCGGTGCGCGCCCTCGCCTTGGCAGTAAAACTTCCTGTCTTCATTGCCCGACCGATTCTGGCAAAAGCCGTTGGCGGCGGACGCGGCGGAAAGATGCCTTCCTTTCACATTGATCTGCACTCCGGGCGCGGCCAATCCGAAGTGGATTGGCTGAACGGCGCGGTGGTACGTTATGGGGAAAAGTTCGGCATCCCAACGCCGGTCAATAAATTATTGAATAGCACGCTCCTGGCCCTGACGCGCGGCGAAATCTCGCTGGCCGAATTCAGCCGCCAGCCGGAGAAATTGCTGGCGTTGGCGAAATAAAGCTCCTTCTCACTCCCAATCTGTAAACAATCGAGGGGCGAACGGTGATAAAATACGCTTCCGTTTGGGAGCAGTTATGAGCAAACCATTCATTCGATCTGTACAACCGCGCCCGGAAGTGGAAGTCCACCTCCCCGATGGCCGCGTCCTCTCTGGGCCGCGGGGAGCGAGCGCGGGCGAGTTTTTGCAAGCAGTTGCCGGGTCCCTGCCCGCACCGGTTGTCGGGGCCATCGTCAACGACGAACTGCGCGAATTGACTTATCCGATCCAGATGGATGCCAAGCTGGCTGCGGTCACCATGGCTGATGCGGACGGGGCGCGCATCTATCGCCGTTCGCTCACCTTCCTACTCGAGGTCTCGTTCGCCGACCTTTTCCCAGAGGCCATTCTGCTCATTGATCACTCGGTCGCTTCGGGCGGCTACTACTGCCACATCAGTGGACGTCCACCGCTGACTGCCGAGGAACTGACAAAGCTCGAAGCGCACATGCGCAATCTTATCGAGCAAGACTTGCCTTTCGAGCGGCAGATGCTCCCCCTGGCCGAGACCATCGAATACTTCAAGAAGCAGAATTATCCCGACAAGGCGCGCCTGCTGGCTCACCGGCGGAAGGATTACGTCACCCTGTATTGCCTGGGCGACCACCTCGACTACCATCACGGTTACATGGTGCCGTCCACGGGTTACTTGCGCTGGTTCAATCTTTTGCAGGCCAATGGCGGCTTCACCTTGCGCTATCCCCAGCGAAGCGCACCAACTCAACTTCTGCCCATGCCCGAATATCCCAAGTTGCTGGCCGCCTTTCGTCAGTACGGGCAATGGCTGGAACGCCTGGGCATTGACAGCGTCGGGGCGCTGAACGACGCCATCCAGGCGGGCCGCATCCGTGAGATTATCCTGGTTTCCGAAGCCCTGCACGAGCAGCACATCGCCACCATCGCCAGCCAGATCGCTGACCGCCACGAGCACCCGCCGCACGGGTACGAGCCAGCCCGCATCATCCTCATCTCTGGCCCGTCGTCTTCTGGCAAGACCACTTTCTCGCGGCGTTTGGCCGTCCAACTTCTCGCGCTGGGCATTTCTCCTTTTGCCCTGGAATTGGACAATTATTTCGTTGACCGCGAGAAGAACCCTCGCGACGAAAACGGCCAGTATGATTTCGAGGCGCTCGAGGCCCTCAACCTGGCCCTGTTGGGCGACCATTTGCAGCGTCTCGTCGCTGGCGAGGCCGTCCAGTTGCCGCGCTATAACTTCAAAACCGGGAAACAGGAACCCGGCGATGTGATTCAACTGCGCCCTGACCAATTGATCATCATGGAGGGGATTCACGGCCTGGAACCCCGCTTGCTTCCCGGACCTCTGGCCAGCCGCGCCTTTCGTATCTACGTTTCCTGCCTGACACAGCTCAACCTCGACCGCCACAACCGTGTCTCGACCACCGACACGCGCCTGATCCATCGTCTCGTCCGGGACGCGCGCGAGCGGGATTACACCGCCCAGCAGACCATCAGCCGCTGGGACTCGGTGACGCGCGGCGAGGGGCGCAATATCTTCCCCTACCAGGAAAACGCGGACATGATGTTCAACTCGGCGCTGGTCTACGAGCTTTCGGCGTTAGGCCCGCTGGCAGAGCCATTGTTGCGGCAGGTGCCGCACGGCACGCCGGAATTCATCGAGGCCAAACGCCTGCTGGCGTTCCTGGAATGGTTCTTGCCGGTGGGGACGGACTTGATCCCCGATAACTCTATTTTGCGCGAATTCGTCGGCGGCTCGAGCTTGAAGGATTTCAAGGTCTGGCAAGCATAGTCCTGTGAACAGTGGTCAGTAAGCAGTGATCAGTGACGCTCGGCGAAGGCTGCGCCCTCGGAATTAGAGATTGTTGAATTTTCTCGAAGTTCTCTTGATTGCCTTGAGTATGGCCATGGACGCCTTCGCCGTCTGCCTGGGGGCAGGGACGCAGCAGCAGACCTCCGGCGCGCGTCCAACTTTCCGGCTTTCCTTCCATTTTGGGCTGTTCCAGTTCCTGATGCCGGTCGTCGGCTGGTTCGCCGGCGCGACGGTTGTGCGCTACATCGCCGCCTACGATCACTGGGTCGCCTTTGCTTTGCTGGCCTTCGTCGGCGCACGCATGATCCGCTCAGGATTGGGCAACGCCAGTGAAGCGCCTCCAAATGACCCTTCGCGCGGCTGGACGTTGATCCTGCTCTCGATTGCAGTGAGCATAGATGCGCTGGCCATTGGCCTGAGCTTGGCCCTGATCGGCGTCACGATTTGGTATCCGGCGGTCGTCATCGGTGTGGTGACCGGCCTGGTCTCCTGGCTGGGACTGCGGTTGGGAAATGTGTTGGGGGCGAAATTCGGGAAGAGGATGGAAATTGACCCCTCAGCAGTTCGACGCCGCGCTGCAGGGGCTGATGATCCAGGATAGCAATGGCTATTATTGGATGATTAATCGCAACACCGGGCGGTGGCAGGTATCCAACGGGCAAACCTGGGTGGAAGCGAATCCCTATGGCAGCGCGCCATCAGTTGCGGCGCAGCGTCCTCCAGCGAAGCGGTCGAAAGCCGGAATCGGTTGCGGTAAGGTGTTCGTGTTCGGCTGCCTGGCGGTCGTGGTATTGGTCGCCATCGCAGGCGTCGGCGGGTACGTTGCCTACGTATCGCGCTCAGGACCCAGGGAGGTATCGCGTAGATTTTGGCACCAGCGACGGCGGTGCGGACCTGGGTACCTGCACGCTCACCCTTAAATCGGGCGATCCCCGGCGTTTTTTCTCTTATAATCAGGGGGAAATTACCGGTAGCACATTCCTCCATGAAGGAGCGATCATGAAACGACTTCTTTCCGGCAACGAGGCGGTTGCACACGGCGCGTGGGAAGCCGGTGTGACGGTCGCCTCGGCCTATCCCGGTACGCCCAGCACCGAGATCCTGGAGCATCTTGCCCGCTTCCCTGGCGTGTACGCCGAATGGGCACCCAACGAGAAGGTGGCCCTGGACGCAGCCATCGGCGCGGCCTATGCTGGTCGGCGCGCTCTGGCGGCCATGAAGCACGTCGGGCTGAACGTGGCCGCGGACGCCTTCTTCTACGCCGCCATGACCGGCGCGGAGGCCGGGTTGGTGGTCATCTCAGCGGACGATCCCTCGATGCACTCCTCGCAGAACGAGCAGGACAATCGCCAGTTCGCCAAATTCGCCCGCGTTCCCTGCCTGGAACCGGCCGACAGCCAGGAGGCCAGAGATCTGACCGCCGCCGCCTTCGACCTGAGCGAGCAGTTCGATACGCCCGTTCTGCTGCGGCTGACGACGCGCCTGTGTCACACCAGCACCCTGGTCGAGGTCGGGACGCGCCAGGAGCATCCACCGCGTATAGAGAAGTTCCCGCGCAACCCGGCCAAGTACGTCATGATCCCGGCCAACGCCCGCAGACGTCACCCGGTCATTGAGCAGCGAATCCTCGAACTGGCCAAATTCGCTGAGACTTACGAGCATAACTGCATCGAAATGCGCGCTGCCTCGCTAGGCATCATCACGGCTGGCGTGGCCTACCAGTACGCCCGCGAGGTTTTCCCGCAAGCCAGCACGCTCAAGCTGGGCATGGTCTACCCATTGCCGCGAGGCATGATCGCCGATTTCGCCAGCCGCGTCGAGCGCCTGATCGTGCTCGAAGAACT
>CAYZIQ010000081.1:0-2539 GCA_964478375.1 uncultured Chloroflexus sp.
GCGATGTATTCCTACACGGGCGAAATGCCTGCCGATTCTTTCGGCCAGATCAAAACGCTGCTTCTCAACCTGTGGGTCGGCTGGCCGTTTGCGGTTAGCTTGCTGGCTATCCTGCTGGCGCACGAATTCGGGCACTACTTCGCCGGACGGTATCACAAGACAGCCGTAAGCCTGCCCTATTTCATTCCCTTCCCGGCCAGTATCCTGGGCACGATGGGCGCATTCATCAACATGAAGGAACGCCCCAGGAACAAGCGCATCCTGCTGGATATTGGCATCGCTGGGCCCCTGGCAGGCATGGTGGTCGCCATCCCGGTGCTCATCCTGGGTCTGGCCCTCTCCAAAACAGATACAATCCGGAATACCTGTTACACCAAACAAGCCGGCGTGGCAGACGTTTGCCCCAACACAGCACTGGTCGGACAAACCTATTCATGCCCTGCCGATGACCTGCTGGAAGGCAATTCTATCCTCTATCTGGGACTCAAGTATCTAACCCATGGCGAGTTGCTGCCTGCACCCGCGCATTACGACCTTCCACCGCTGCTCTACTGGATACGCAATGTCTTTACCGGTCACCCTATTCCACTCGGCGGTAAAGATGTGATGCTGCATCCGGTCGCCTGGGCCGGCTGGGCTGGGATTTTGGTCACTTTCCTGAACCTGGTTCCTGCCGGCCAGCTCGACGGCGGTCATACGCTTTATGCCCTGTTCGGCAAGCGCGTCAATAGAGTATTGCCTGTTATCTTGCTCGCACTTATGGCCCTGGGCTTTTTCTGGTCTGGCTGGTGGCTTTGGGCTGCGATCATCTTCTTCCTTGGCCGTACCCACGCCGAGCCGCTCGACCAGATCACAGAATTGGACGCGCCGCGCAAAATACTGGCCGTGCTGGTGCTGGTTCTCTTCATCCTTGTGTTGACACCCGTCCCGTTCACACTTTTCTAGAAAATGCCAATGCCGCGGCCCACAACCTTGCGGGGCACCTTCCGCATCGTCTGCCTGACCCTGCTTGCTTCATTTGTCTTCTCGGCCTGTGGCCCATCCAAAGCGACAACCACCCCGGCATCCAACTTGACGTCAGGCTTGCTGACCGGCACCCCGTTCGATACTCCCACCCTGGTGACCACGCTCACGCCCGCTTCCCGGATCGAGGTCACGCCCGAGGCACTGCGCGGCATCAGGATCCAGGTCTGGCATGCCTTCACCGGTCCGGCAGCGGACGTTTTCACGAGGCAACTGGCCCAGTTCAATACCCTCAACCAGTGGGACATCGTCGTCTATCAAACCGTATACGGCGATTATCCCACTCTGTTCGAGAACACAGATTCCGCGCTCACCTCCACTCGTCGCCCTGACCTGGTGGTTGCCCTTCCAGAGCAGACGCTTAGCTGGGAGGCCAAAGGCGCGGTCGTAGACTTGAACTCTTACCTCTACGACACAACGTGGGGGCTGACCGCCAGCGAGATGGCCGACATCCCGGCCACTTTCTGGACTCAGGATCAAGCCAACGGCCATCGGTTGGGCGCCCCGGCCCAACGTACAGCTCGTTTTCTGTTCTACAACCAGACCTGGGCGCGTGAGCTGGGCTTCGATTCGCCGCCCACTACGACGGACGAATTCCGTCAACAGGCTTGCGCGGCAAACGCTTATTATCGCAAGGACGCCATCAAACAAAACGACGGCTATGGCGGCTGGATCGTAAACACCCAGCCCGATACCGTCCTCTCCTGGCTTTTGGCTTTCGGCGGAGGTGTCACTCAGAATGGGAATATCCGTTTCACCACGCAGGCCAACCTGTCGGCGTTGGAATTTCTAAAGAGCTTATACGATGAGAACTGCGCCTGGATCTCGACCGAACCGAATCCCTACGGATCGTTCGCCCGCCGCTCGGCCCTCTTCGTGACCGGCGACCTGGCCGAGGTGCCCTTGCTGACCCAGACCATGTCACGCCTGGGGGACAGCGACGAATGGACGGTGCTGCCTTTTCCCGCTGAAAATGGGGTTGTGCTGGTGACCTCTGGCCCTTCCTATACCCTCCTCAAAACCACACCGGAGAAGCAGTTGGCATCCTGGCTGTTCATCCGTTGGTTGCTTTCGGCCGAGAACCAGGCCAAATGGGTCGAGGCCACCGGCCTGCTGCCGCTGCGCTTCTCGGCGCTGGACTTGCTGGCAGGATACCGTGCCGACCATCCGCAGTGGGCTATCGCCGTTGGCTACCTTCCCGTGATGCAAGGGACGCCGCAATTAACCTCCTGGCGCAAAGCCCAGTACATCTTAGCGGATGGGACGGGATTCGTCTTTCGCACAAACCTGTCAGTGGACAAAATTCCCTCCATTCTGGATGAAATGGATGCGACAGTGGAGGAGTTGGGGAGCAAGTGATGAGCAGTAAATCGAGAAACAGCATTTCTCGAAAAGGGATTGTAGTGGCGACTTCGCGAAGCACCCTTTAGGGTCAGTCGCTTCTTCTGCCAAACGACTGCCTGCCCTGCCTGCACCTGCCCTGCACCGAACGCAGAACGGTGTGGCGCAGGCCGTC
>CAYZIQ010000081.1:2639-13511 GCA_964478375.1 uncultured Chloroflexus sp.
CGAACGGGGCACAGGTGGCGGCCAGGCCTGGGAAGTCGTTGCTACAGTATTACCGCTCACAATTTGTACGTTGATGACCACGAAATCGAAATTCTACGTTGTCTGGAAGGGTCGCAAGACCGGGATTTTTGACACCTGGGAGGCGTGTGCCGAGCAGGTAAAAGGTTTCACCGGTGCGGAGTACAAAGCCTTTGCCAGTCGCGCCGCGGCCGAACGGGCCTTCCAGCGCGATTACAATGCCTATGCGGGCAAGCCTTCTTCTGACAGGCAGTGGCTGTTCGCGCTTGAACCGCCCATCGCCGAGAGCTATTGTGTGGACGCAGCCTGCTCCGGCAGCCCGGGGCGGTTGGAATACCGCGGCGTCCACACTAGCACAGGAAAGGAAATTTTCCGCCGCGGGCCTTTCGAGAACGGCACGAATAATATCGGCGAATTCCTCGCCCTCGTCCACGCGCTGGCATGGCTCAAACGAAAGGGCATCGCCGCGCCGGTCTACTCAGACTCAGCGACGGCGGTTGCCTGGGTGAAGGGGAAAAAGTGCAAAACCGAGCTCGCGCTGGACAAACGCAACGCGCCGCTTTTCGAGCTCATCACTCGCGCCGAGACTTGGTTGGCCGAGAATGAGCCTGCCAACCCGGTGCTGAAATGGGATACGGAGGCTTGGGGTGAAATCCCGGCTGATTTCAATCGGAAGTAACCAGGAACCAGTAGCTTTGTAGATCAAAAAAGCAGTAAAATAATCTTGAAACCCATCTCTGAACGAGGTTGTCATGCCGATTTACGAATATGTCTGCCAGGATTGCAAAAACGAATTCGAAGTCATCCGTTCGATGAGCCAGGCCGACGTACCGATGGCCTGTGCCAAATGCGGCGGCGAGAACATCAAGCGCAAGCTTTCAGTCTTCTACGCTGAGAGCGGCGGGAAAGCCGTGGCTGGCACCTCCACACCATCCTGCGGCTCATGCAGCGCGGGCAATTGCTCCAGTTGCGGGCATTAGACTGCCGCATGGGTAGGCAGAGTTGCTTGTCCGTATAAAAGGCACAACAGCTTTATTTCACGTTCACCAGCAAATCGGCATGGTCATCCGGCGAGCCGTGCACAAGGATTTCACCATGCAATTGCAGGAGAATGCCTGGCAAACGGTCATCAGCGGCGAGGGCATCGGGCTGGGGCAGGGTGTTAACGTGGAAAGCCCAGGCTTTGCCGTGAATGTTCCATAACATTAGGAACCCGTTTTCTCATAGAAAACGGGTTCCTCCAGATAAAAAGGAGGAACCTATGGAATACACCCAACTTGGCCGCACCGGCCTGAAAGTTTCCCGGCTGTGCCTGGGGACGATGAACTTCGGTCCGCAGACCAGCGAAGCCGACAGCCACGCCATCATGGACAAGGCGCTCGAGTTAGGCATCAACTTCTTCGATACGGCCAACGTCTACGGCTGGAAAACCGGCGAAGGCGTGACCGAGCAAATCGTCGGGCGCTGGTTTGCCCAAGGCGGCGGGCGGCGCGACAAGGTTGTGATCGCCACCAAGGTCTATGGCGGAATGGGCAAATGGCCCAACCAGGGCCGGCTCTCCGCGCTGCACATCCGTCAGGCATGTGAGGCGTCCCTGTGCCGCTTGCAGACCGATCACATTGACCTGTACCAGATGCACCACGTTGACCGGCAGACTCCCTGGGAGGAAATCTGGCAGGCCATGGAGACGCTCGTCCAACAGGGCAAAGTGCTCTACGTCGGCTCGTCGAATTTCGCCGCCTGGAATATCGTCCAGGCGAACGAGGCTGCCAGGGCGCGTCACTTCATGGGGCTGGTTTCTGAGCAGAGTCTGTACAACCTGAAAGACCGCATGATTGAGCTGGAAGTCATCCCGGCCTGCCGCAGCTATGGGCTCGGCATCATCCCATGGAGTCCGCTGGGGGGCGGCTTGCTGGGTGGTGTGCTGCAAAAGGTAGAAGAAGGCCGCCGCGCCTCAAAGGATATCCAGAAAGGGATCGAAGAAAAGCGCGGGAAGCTGGAAGCCTGGGAGAAGTACTGCAAGGAAATGGGCGAAAGACCGGCGGACGTGGCCCTGGCCTGGCTGCTGCACAACTCGGCTGTCACCGCACCGATCATCGGTCCGCGCACGGTGGAGCAACTGACCGGCAGTCTGCGTGCCTTGAAAGTCAAGCTGAACAAGGCCGCGCTGACGAAGCTGGACGAGATCTGGCCCGGCCCCGGCGGCGAAGCGCCAGAAGCGTACGCGTGGTAACAGGGTAGGGCGGGATAGAATCCCGCCCTACTTTATTCTGCCTTTTTTAGTGAGTTGTTCGTCAGAAGCAGATGGGTGTATGTGGGTAGGAACAATCAGCACATGCACAACGCAGGCTAACGGTACATGCGTTGATGGTACCCAAACCCTCACCTACGGCTGCTGGGGGCCGGGGACGACGCCAACCCCAACGCTTGCCCCGGGTGATCCCACACCCACGCCCATACCCCCACTTTGCCCCAACGGCCAATGCGACATCGAAGAAACCTGCTCCTCATGTCCTGCTGACTGCGGGGCGTGTTCGACAGCTTCTGTCAAGGCCCGCGCCGTGACAGTTGGAGCAGATATCTCCTGCGCAGCCATTGCCGCAAGCACCCAGTACGTTTCGGGCACAAAGTTTTCCCTTTCCCCTAATGTTGATCCCGCCACCCAAACCCAGTCGGGCGGCTCCTACGTTTCCTGGGGCAGTGTACCCATCGCACACCCTGTGTCGGGGGACGCATACACCGTCTCAAGCACCCCTCCCTGGTGGGTTACTAACGTCCTTCGGAACGCCTGCTACACCAAAGACGCCGGAGCCACGTATGCCCAGGGGCTGTCGGCAACCATCTTCCCTACGGAAACCGTCACCTGGGAGCTGGGGTACGGTCCGCCCGGACCCTGGGTTCAGACCGGCGGCGGGGGTGACGTGTACGCGGCAGGGGAGATGACATCGCTGGTGCCTTCCCTCGCAAGCCCCCGATCGTTTGCTCTCAACGGAGAGGCCCCGTACCCGGGAGTGGTGACCTACGGCACCTCCTACGACTTTGACCCTTCCTCCGGCTCGAACGGAGAAACCCACGTGTCCTCCAAAAACTGGCTGGTTGGGGCCACACGCCCACCCTTAGACTACTACGAGTACTTCCGGCACAAACTCGGCCCTCCCACAACGGTTGACGTTGACCACCACATCACGCCTTTGTCCCAACCGGCAAGCCGACCACAGGCGTATGTCGTCTCCGGCGACATGACGACCGCGGGCGACTGGACAGCCGGAGACGGAGAGCGGCTCATTCTCATGGTAGACGGCAATCTGACGATTGGGGGGAAAATCACGCCCTCCGGCACCGGCTTTGCCGCCTTCATCGTCAAGGGGAATATCACGGTTGAGCCCTCCGTGGGAGTGCCCTCCACCTCGGATACGCCGGTGGTTGAGGGCCTCTACGTGACCAGCCCCACGGGCACCTTCATCACCGGTGACTCCAGCAGTCCGGGGACGGAGCGGTTTGTGGGAATTTAACCATTCATTTGCCTCACACCCATATCCAGCGGTATACTTTCGCTCGTGCTCGACTTTACGCCCTATGGATCGAAAATGTATCCTCGTTACTCCTATCCTCCCCTTGGCGTGCTCGGCCTGGCTTTCAACGTGCTCTTCAGCGGGCGGCGTTCTTTTCGCACCGATAGCTTGCGCTGCATTGAGCGGCTGACCCCATGGGGGCGCTGCGCGGAACCGCCGCTACACGTTTTGGGGGGCGAAAACATTCCGCAAGCCGGCCCTTGCCTGATCACTTTCAACCATTATTACCGCCCCGGCTTCGGCGCCCAGTGGCTGGCGCTGGCGATAGCCGCCGTCGTTCCGGTCGAGATGCACTGGATCATGACCAGCGAGTTGACCTTTCCCGGCAAGTGGTACGCGCCGCTGGGGCGGGCCGGCTCGCGCTGGCTGCTGAATCGCTTTAGCAGGATCTATGGGCACACCCTCATGCCGCCTATGCCACCGCGCCCAAAAGATGTGGAAGCGCGTGCCCGCGCCGTGCGTGAGGTGCTATCTTATGTGAATGAGAATGGGAATGCTATCCTTGGCCTGGCACCCGAGGGCAGCGATCAGCCCGGCGGGCAATTGTCCTGGCCAGCCTCGGGGGCGGGCCGCTTTGGGCTTTTGCTGGCAGGCCGGGGCTTGAGATTCGTGTCGGTCGGCGCGTATGAAGCGGAGGGGGCGTTGTGCCTGAGTTTTGGGCCAGCATACGAGTTGAGCGTCTCGCGCGGCTTGTCACCCGACGAAAAGGATCGTCAGGCCGCCAAAGCCATCATGGAGCATATCGCTCACCAGTTGCCCCTCTACCTGCGCGGCGACTTTTAGCCACAGATAAAAGGGATAAGCATAGATAAGCAACCCCTCTCAACTCCGAGCGTATATCTAGCTAGAACGACCCACAGGAGTCCCTTTGAACGACGAACTGACCTGGATCGTACAGGCGCAAAACGGCAGTGACGAAGCGTTCACGTATCTGGTCGAAGCATACCAAACCCCGGTTTACAACCTGTGCTACCGGATGCTGGGCGAACCGGAGGCGGCTGAGGACGCGGCCCAGGAGACCTTCCTCAAGGTCTACCAGAACCTGGCGCGCTACGACCGGGAGCGTTCCTTCGCCACCTGGCTGCTCTCCATCGCCGCCCATTACTGCATTGACCGCCTGCGGCGCAGACGCTTCGTCTCGTTCTCGATTGACGAGGATGAGGAGACGCCGGTGGAGCTCCCCGACCGCTCCGCGCCAGACCCGGAAGCGGAAACCATGCGAAGACAGGAGCAGGCGCACCTTCATCAGTTGCTCCAATCCCTCGACCCGACCGATCGCGCCGCGCTCGTCTTGCGCTACTGGAACGGCTGCTCCGAGATTGAGATCGCCCAGGCCCTGACGTTGACCGTCCCGGCGGTCAAGAGCCGTCTGCACCGGGCGCGCCGCGCCCTGGCGAAAGTCTGGGAAAAAGAGGCTCCTCGCGCCCGCACAGAAAGGAGACCGCATGAATCACCGGCCTTTTGAAGACTGGATGCTCGAAGATCAAGGCCTGACACCCGAACAAAAGCGCGACTTGCAATCCCACCTGAGGACTTGCGGACAGTGCGCCGCGCTGGCGGAGGTCAGCCTGGCATTGGGTTCATCCAGAACAGCCGCGCCGACGCCGGGCTTTGCGGACAGGTTCCGGGTCCGGCTGGCGGCGCAGCGGCAGGCCCAACGCAAACGCAATTTCTGGGGCTTCCTGATTCTGGCCATCAGCGTGACAACGATCCTGTCCTGGCTCGCTTGGCCGATCCTTAGAGTGATGCTCGATTCGCCAGTGAATGCGCTTTCCACCTGGCTATCCTATCTGCTCTCGCTGTGGTTCTGGCTCCAGGCGTTGGGACAGGCCGGCTCGGTGTTGTTGCGCGTCATACCAACCTTCGTCCCGCCTTACTTCTGGCCTCTGGCCACTTTTGCGCTTGCCGGTTGGAGTCTGCTGTGGGTCCTTTCGATCTGGAAATTAGCAAAGATTCCGCAAGGAGTGTGACATGAAACCCATAAAAATTCTTTCGTTCTTCCTGCTGCTGGTGCTCGTCTTTACGCCGATGCAATCTGCCTCGGCAAAGGGGCTGGCCGATGGCAAAGTCATCTTTGGCAGCGCGTATACTTTGGAAAGCGGCAATACGCTGACTGGCGACCTGGTCGTCTTCGGCGGCTCGGCGACCATAGAAAAAGGCGCCAAAGTGGAAGGAAATACCGTCATTATCGGTGGCAGCCTGGTCGTGGATGGAGAGGTGAGCGGTGACGTGGCGATCGTAGGCGGCGCAGTGACGCTAGGCGCCGAATCGCACGTTTACGGCAATCTGTCCACCGTCGGCGCAGTGCTGACGCGCGCTGATGGTTCGCTGGTGGATGGCGAAATCTTCAACACGGCCACCTCCTGGAAGAAGGTAGAAAACCAACCAACCACACCTCAACCGCTGATCCCCATCACGCCTCAAGTGTCGTTCGATTTCAAACCCTTTTGGTCGCTCGCGAACGTATTCGGGCAGGCAGTAGCCCTGGGGGTACTTGCGATGTTGGTATTGCTGTTCCTGGTGCCGCACGCCCAGCGTGTGGGGCAGGCAATCGTCGGGCAGCCGTTCATCGCCGGGACCTTGGGCCTGCTGACCGTTATCCTGGCCCCTCTGGTTCTGCTCCTGCTCATCGTTACCATCTTGCTCATCCCGGTGGCGCTGGTGGCTGTCATCGCCCTTGCGTTGGCCGCCATCTTCGGCTGGATCGCCCTCGGCCTGGAGATTGGGCAACGCTTCACAGCGGCCATCAAGCAGCAGTGGCACCCATCGCTGGCAGCCGGACTGGGCACCTTCCTATTGGCCCTGGTCGTGAATGCCATCGGCCTGATCGCCTGTGTAGGCTGGCTGGCGCCCTTCCTGGTGACCATTCTGGGCATCGGGGGTGTGATCATGACCCGCTTTGGCGCGCGCTCGGCCGAGTCGCCTGTTGCAGCCATCGCCACGAATCCGCCGACCGGTCCGGTCTCTCCACCGCAATAATAGAGAGAAACCCGTTTTCTCAGGGAAAACGGTTCCGGATGTCAGATCTGAACCCCGCTTCGCTGAGCCGAGGCGGGGTTTTTGCTTTGGTGGGGGAGGTGATATAATTTTTCCGCTAGCCGAGAATCCTTTTCATCCCTTTCATCTGTGGTTCAAGTGAATTACCGGACGTCCTCTCAAAAGGGAAAACCTATGATCCCGCAACAGAAACTTCCCCTTCATCCTAACCCACCGCCCCTGATCCGCATCTCCGGCACGCACCGCGAGATGGGGCGTCAGATCGGCGAGGCTTGTACGCCTCAGGTGCTGCACAGCCTGGAGAATGCCAAGAAATTGTTCGAAGATGCCTACCAACAATTGGAATTGACTTGGGAAGGCGCAAAGATCCAGGCGCGTAAATACATGCCCTTTGCCCAGGAACGCTATCCGCAATACGTGGAAGAGATCATGGGCATTGCCGAGGGCGCGAAGGTATCCTTCGATGACCTAGCCGTGCTCAACGCCATGGAGGCCGTGACCTCGGACGCGCTGCACCTGACCCGCTGCACCAGCATAGCCGTCAACGGCGAGCGCACTGCCGATGGTCACGTGCTGGCCGCCCACAACGAAGATTGGATGCCGGAAGATGAAGATGATGTTTTCGTTGTCCATGCCACGCCCAAAGATGAACCTCCTTTCCTGGGGATGACCTATGGGGGATTGTTGTCCAATATCGGCATCAATGCCTATGGCATTGCGCAGTTTTGCGACTCGGTCTATCCAAACGACTCACGCATCGGCATTCCGCGCACGGTCGTCTCACGCGCCGTGCTGGCTGCCAAGACGCCCGGCGAGGCCATCGGCCACATGCTGGCCCCGCGTCGCGCCGCAGGCTACAATCACCTGTTGGTGCACGAGAGCGGCGAAATGTACAACGTGGAGGTCTCTGCCCGACGGTTCGCCATCCTTTACGGCGAAGATGGCTACCTGGCGCATACGAATAATTACCTGGCTGAAAGTATGCTGGTCGTCGAAGACGAACCTGAAGAGTTGGTCAGCTCACGCGTGCGCTATTTCCGCGCTCTGGGCTTGCTCAGGCGTACCTCGCAGCACACGATCAAATCACTCCAATTGATCCAGCGCGATCACGTCAATTTCCCCAACTCGATCTGCAATCATTCCATTGACTACCAGAACGTGCTGGATCGCGAGACAACGATCAATGCCATGGTACTGGATTTGACGACGCGTGAAATGCACATTGCCTGGGGTAACCCGTGTGAGAACCCGTACCACACGTATCATTTGGATGCGTGAAACGCATTCGTGTTTATTCGTGTGACTTCGCGGAGTTTCCTATGCGCTTCGGAATCATGGCGATGCAGATCGGCGCGCTGATCCCACCGGCCGTGCCCGCCGAGCGGATCATGGCGAATATCACGACTTTCGATCACGCCGGCCTGGCGCGCGATCTGTACGAGAAGGGCTTCAATCCCGTCGAGTTGGGCGGCGACTTGAGCCTGTTCATGCCGCACACGTTCAATCCGGAATCGATCGAAAAGCTGGCCGCCCTCAAGGCAGAAGGGATTTCCTACACTGCCCATCTGCCGCTGTGGTCAGTCGAGCCTTCCACGCCACTGATCCCTGTGCGCAGAGGCTCGGTGGAGGCAGTGGTCGAGAACCTCGAGGCGACACTCCCGTTGGAGCCAGAAGTGTACGTGCTGCATGCAACCGGCGCGCTGGCGGCTGAATTCTACAACATGAAAATCTCGGAGCTTGCCCGCAGCCTGATCATGCGCCAGTTCCAGAGTGGAGCGCGGGAGAGCATCCGCACCATCCTGGAACAAACCGGCCTGCCGAGCCGTAAGCTGGCTATCGAGACGGTCGAATTCCCCCTCGATCTGACGCTCGAACTGGCGGATGAACTGGACCTTTCAGTTTGTCTGGATACCGGTCACGTGTTGGCCGGATTCCCAGGCTGGTTCGATTTTTTTGAGGTGGTGGAAAAGCTCCTGCCGCGCCTGGCGGAAGTCCACCTGCACGATTGCAAAAGAATGCCGGAGGGGGTGCGCGGCTACGGTGAGGACCACAAGCCGCTCGGCCACGGCGACCTGGAGTTGGGCCGCTTCCTCGACCGGCTGGCGCAGGCAAACTTCCGCGGGCCGGTGGTGTTTGAATTAAGGGTTGAAGAAGCTATCGAGTCTTTGAAAGTTGTGAAGTCCCTCCGTCCCGCTTATCTGAAACGCGAATGACACCAATACCCTGAAAGGAGTGATCATGAAACGCCTGAATTTCTTCCGCTTGCTTGCCATTACTTCCCTCGGCTTCGCCCTGACGTTTTCCTCGAACGTCCAGGATCCGCCGCTGATGACCTACAAAGTCCGCGAACTGGCGCCAAACCTGCCCAACACCGCCCTGGGAATTCTGGGCTTCATCGGTCTGCTGGTGGCGATGGTCGTCCAGCCCATCGTGGGCGTTTTCTCCGACCGGGCCAGGACGAAGCTGGGACGCCGACTGCCGTTCCTCATCGGCGGAGCAGTGCTGATTGCCATCAGCCTGTTCCTGCTAGTGCTTGCCCCGGCCCTATGGGTGCTGCTGCTGGGTGTCATCCTCATCCAGTTCTCCTCCAACATCCTGCAAGGCCCCTGGCAGGCGCTCATCCCGGACTTGGTGCCAGAATCACAGCGTGGCACGGCCTCCAGCCTGAAAGCCGTGTTGGACATCATTGCTGTGATTGTGGGCGGCATGGCTGCCGGAATGCTGCTGGGCAAGATGGATCAGTGGGGCACGGCGGCCGCCTATGCCACGGCCGGAGCGCCGGTTGTTCTGTTTGGTATCCTCGTGACCATCACTGCCATCTGGGCACGCGAGAAGAAAGAAGCCGCCGCTGAATCGGTGACCTCCCGCTCGGTCGGCGAGGCTCTGAAAAACGCCTTCTACGTCAATTTCCGTGAGCGGCCGGTCTTCGGCTGGTGGTTCGCCAACCGCATCTTGTTCTGGGGCGCGTTCATCGCCATCAACTCGTTCCTCATCAACTATCTCATGGACGTGGTCGGCATGAAGCAGGCCGAAGCGCAGAGTTTCTATGGGAACCTCAAAATGATTTTGGGTGGCGCGCTGATCCTGCTGGCGCTGCTCTCAGGATGGCTCTCGGATAAATTCGGCCGCAAGCCGCTCATGCTGACATCGAGCATCGTCTCGTTCGTCGGCGCAGTGTTCCTCCTCCTTGTCCGTGACAAGACGCTCATTACCGTCGCCGGGGCCATCATCGGCATGGGCATCGGGACATTCCTCAGCGCTTCCTGGGCGCTCGCCACCGACATCGTGCCGCGTGAGGAGGCCGCCCGCTACCTGGGTATTGCCAACATCGCTACCTGCATCGGCTCGGGGACGGCGCGTCTCTTGGGCGGCGTGTTGATTGACCCCATCAACAAGGCTTTTGGTTCCAGCTCGTCAGGCTACTTGCTCCTGTTCGCGCTGGCGACACTGTTCTTTCTGGCCAGTGCGTTGGTGATTATCCCACTGCCAAAGACACAGAAAGCCTGAGCGGTGTTACCCGATGAAAAAGCCTTGCGGGGCTGTGAGCTTCGCAAGGCTTTTCGTGTTAGAATAACTCTAGCTTTAATCGGTACCCTTGGAGCCTGCTATGCCTGACATGGTGGAAGTCTTGATAGACAGCGTGCGAGTTAGCCTGATGTCACCCCAGCGCATCGTGATCCTGCGCCAGAAAGACGCCGAGCGCTACCTGCCTGTCTGGGTTGGGCCGTACGAGGCCGAGGCCATCACTGTCGCTTTGCAGGAGGTGGAGATGGCGCGCCCAATGACCCACGACTTGCTCAAGAACGTCTTCACCATATTCGACGCCTTGCTGATGCGCGTCGAGGTCGTTTCGCTGCGCGATGAAATCTTCTATGGCAACATCGTCGCCGAAGTGGACGGCAAGATCGTCAACATCGATTCACGCCCCTCGGATGCGATTGCCCTGGCCGTACGGGCGCATGTCCCGATTTTAGTCAGTGGCGAGGTCATGGCGGCCGCCAGCATCTTCCCGGAGCATGACATGCAGCAGGAGGAGCCCCCGCCTTCCGTCATATCTGCTCCCCATCCGAAAAGCGTGGGAGCAGATGACAAGCGTCTGTCGGTCTTCGAGGATTTCTTGAGTCAACTGGAAAAAAAGAAAGACGAGCGGGATGACAAGAACAAACCAAAAGACAAGCCCAAGGATAAGCCCGAGAAATAGGATTCGATGAGCGACCTGCCGCCTCCCGAAGAACCTGTTCTCCCCCCGACGGGAGAGTTTTCCTCCCCGCCCTCGCAGTACGGG
>CAYZIQ010000082.1:0-13307 GCA_964478375.1 uncultured Chloroflexus sp.
GGGAGGGGGAGCGGGAGGGGGGGTATAACTGGACATTTGGACTCCTTTGAGCAAAGATATAGATACTTTATTTTACACGAGATGTGGCATTAGCGCGTCGCCAAAACCACCAAATGATGAGGGCAACGACAAGGCAGATGAAGGCGCCAACCAAGATCGGGATTACAACAGACAGGATGGATAGCGCAGTGGCGATGAAATCCTCGGCCATGCTGACGGGCACGTTGGCCGTCCCGCCCGTCGTCGCGGTGACGGCCGGTCGCACCGCAGCCGCCTTGACCACATGCACACTGCCGGCAATGAACAGTCCACAGGCCAGTGCCAGCACCGGGTGTACGTCGCTGATGACTTTGGCACTGGCCGCAAAGACGATTGCGCCCGCCGCCGGCCGGATGACGGTTTGGATGATGTCGTTGACGTGGTTGACCGCTGGGATCTTGTCTGCCAGGAACTCGATGATGACCAGCACGCCCAACAGGATTAGGATCCAGGGATTGGCCAGGGTGTCCCATGGGGAACTCAACTTGACCAGGTTGGTGTAATGCGCCAGCACGCCGACGATCAGTAGTGGGATGTAAGCGTTCAACCCGGCGCTGGCCGAAAGACCAAAAGCAGAAAGGATACCCGTTAGAAGTTCCATAGTGCCTCCAATTTTGCACTAACCGAGTGAGAAACCTCCCCAGGTGCCGGTCAACCAGAAGCGCAGCAGATCAATCGCTGAAATCTGCAACATGGTGGTGGTGAACCCGGCTGCCAGCGCCAGCCACAGTTGCGAAAAGCGGGTAAAGTCGTTCTCCTGCCGCATGAGCATGACCCAGATCATGCTGTAAACCATCGTCAGCAAGATCAGCACGCCGCCCGCGCTGATGAACGCGACCGGGTAGAGAATGATCGGGCTTTCGGTCAGCACGAGCAGGTCCAGGAGGAGAGTCAGGCCAAACAGCGGGGCGAAGGCTTTGAGATCCGGAAAGGCGCGGCGTTCATCCGTGTCCTTCCACATAGTCTGGTTGAAGGCCGGAAAGAGCATGGCTGCGATGCCCAAGCCCATCCCGCTGCCGGTCAACAGGCGCAGGGTGTTGTTAGGGATGTACAAATTGGGGATGCGCGCCAATGCGCCTGGGTAAGTCTCTTTGATCAAGTAAAGGTACGAGTTCAAACCGTCAATGCCGAAGGCGAGCACGAAAAGAGCGAGGGGGATGATAACGCTCCAATGCGGCGTACCGTTGCGCTTACGGGCAAATATGGTCTGGTAGGCCAGCCCCACCGCTGCTCCTAGATACATGCCGCTGCAACGGCTGCACAGGGGCAGTTGGCGGTTGCCAATGTGGAACGAACGGGCATCAATGCGATGGCAGACGGCATAGCCGATCGCGTCGGCTTTACCCAGCAAGCCCGGCGGGGTGTTGAGCATCCAACCAATAAAAACTGATAAAGCTGCCAAAACTATCAGGTACTTCGATACAACCTTGAGGCGCGTGACGTAATTTTTTGGCATGTTATTCCCATTATAAGAACTTTTGTCTCTGAAAAGCAAGTCTATGAGAAAATTAGAGGGCGATTATAACCTCGTCTCAATCGGAACAAATGCGGTATCATTGCGTCTTAGTATTTCAAGGAGACCCTATGAAGAAATATCTATACACTCTCATCCTGGTAATTTTGCTGTTGACCGCCTGCGGCCCGGTCGCTCCGGCCGCCACGCCGACCCCAACCGTGCCAAGCCTGCCGACGGCGACGCCCAGCCCGCTTCCGCCGACCGAGACGCCGACGCTCGCGCCAACGACGACGCCGAGCTACCCGCCCGAAGGCTACGGGCCATCCAGCTTCCCAACGGATGTGGACCCACTCACCGGTCTGAAAGCTGTGGACCCGGCCCTGCTGGAGCGGCGGCCGCTGGCGATCAAGATTTCCAATCTGCCACGCTCCGTCCGCCCGCAGTGGGGACTCTCGCTGGCGGATATTGTCTATGAATACTATACGGAGGAGGGCACCACCCGTTTCATCGCCCTCTTCTTAGGCAACGACGCCTCCAGGGTTGGGCCGATCCGTTCGGCGCGCTTCTTCGATGTCAATATTGTACGCGGCTATAAGGCGGTGTTCGCCTTTGGCTCGGCCTATGTGTCGGAGATGAACCGCCTGCTCAACTCAGAGTTCGCCAACCGCCTGGTGCTCGAGGGAGCGAACTCACCGCTGACGCGTTACGACCCGAATGGGACGAACGATCTGGTGGTCAGCACTGCCGACTTGAGCGCTTACATAACCCGGAAGGGCATCGAGAACGGACGTCAGAATCTGGATGGCATGTTCTTCAAGCTGGAGCCTCCAGCCAGCGATCAGACCGTCAGCCATATCTTCGTCCGCTATTCGGCGGCCATCTACAATCGCTGGGACTACGACGCGGCCAGCGGCAAATACCTTCGTTTTTCGGAAACCGCCGATAACGTGAACGGCAGCGAAGGCGAACAGTACGCTCAGTTGACTGACCGACTGACAAATCAGCCGATTGCTTTTGATAACCTGGTCGTGCTGTACATCAACCATGAGCTTTATGCTACCAACATTTACGATATCCTGTTCAGTGGCTCGGGAACCGGTTTTGCCTTCCGGGATGGGAAGGCATATCAAGTCAACTGGCAGCGCAATGATACAGACGTGGTTTCGCTGACCAATCCGGACGGGACGCCTTTCGCCTTCAAACCCGGAACGACCTGGTTCGAGGTGGTCGGGCTGAATACGACCCTCAACCAGGGTGACCAGGGATGGCGTTTTACCCACCTGATGCCGTGACGTTCCGGCGACGATCCATACAGGGCACGATTGATCTCGTGCCCTTTTATTTTTGCTATAATGGTTGCGCAATCGGCGACCATTATATCTTTGAGGAGGCGACCATGAAACGCATCGCTGTGCTGACCGGCGGAGGCGACGCACCCGGGCTGAACGCGGTCATCCGGGCTGTGGTCAAGACCGCCATCAACGTCTACGGCTGCGAAGTGCTGGGGATCATTGACGGCTACGATGGCTTCCTGGCTACGGGCGGGGTCGTGCCCCTCGGCCCGGCCGAGGTGCGCGGCATTCTGCCGCGCGGCGGGACGATCTTGGGGACGGCCAACCGCGGCAACCCGTTCGCCCGTAAAGTCATCCGTGACGGTAAAGAGGTTGTCGTGGATGTTTCTGATGACGTTATCGAGGCCATCAAAGATCTAGGTTTGGACGCTTTGGTTGTCATCGGCGGAGATGGGACATTGCACATCTCAATGGAATTATTCGAGAAAGGCGTGCCGGTCATCGGCGTGCCCAAGACGATTGACAACGACATCGGCGGGACGGAAGTAACCTTTGGCTTCGATACCGCGTTGATGATCGCTACCGAGGCCCTCGACCGACTGCACACCACTGCCGAGGCCCACCACCGCGTCATGGTGCTGGAGTTGATGGGCCGTGACGCCGGTTTCATCGCCTTGCATGCTGGGGTTGCTGGAGGCGCGGATGTGATCCTGATCCCAGAGATCCCTTTCAAATTCGAGGCTGTTGCGAAGAAGGTGCGCAGCCGCCGGACGCGCGGCTCGCTCTTCAGCATCATCGCGGTTTCAGAAGGGGCCAGGCCGCTGGGCGGTGAACAGGTCTATTCGCGCTCCGGTGACGCGATCTACGTGCCGCGACTGGGCGGCGTCGGCTATAAAGTATGCGATTACGTGGAGAAAGAGACCGGCTCAGAGACGCGCGTCACCGTGCTGGGACACGTCCAGCGCGGCGGCTCGCCGACTGTCTTCGATCGCTGGCTGGCTACTCGTTACGGTGCGGCAGCAGTGAGGGCGGCCGCGGAAGGCAAGTTCGGCAGCATGGTCGCACTGCGCAACGCCCAGATCATTGACATTCCTCTGAAAGAGGCATTGGCTGTTCCCAAGCGCGTTGACCTGAACGGCGATGCCATTCTCACTGCGCGCGGACTGGGGATTTCGTTTGGGGATGAGTGAGGGGACGCGGATGAACGCGGAATTTTAAGTTTTTCTCCGCGTCAATCAGTGCTCGTCCGCGTCCCATAAAAGCGGAAGGCCGCCCTCTCGGACGGTCTCCCTGTTCGCGCTACGGCATCTTTATGGTAGCCAGCGGCTACCACTTTCGCAGAGCGAGGAGGGATGCCGAAGCGCTTCGTTTCGTACTACTATCCATTTTGGGCACCACCTCCTCTTCTATAAGGATGGCGAGTTTAGGGGCAGGCCTTGCCTGCGTGGAGGTTAGTATCACACAAATATATTTGGATGTCAATAGTGCAATTGGAGAGGTTAATTCGATACTCTCTGAAGCTTTTTGATGGCTTCCGCAAGCCAGTTTTCGCTATCCTGGACGCTGTTGCAGACCTCCGGGAGCGAGACACCAGGGGTCTGCCAGACCCCTGGTGTCTGAAGATGTCTAATCTTATGAGGAGGTGTTTATGAAACGCTCTAACATTTTGTGGATCACGGCCCTGACCCTGGCTTGGCTTTTCGACTTCCTATTCTGGAAACACAACCCAGGAATATCCTTTGCGATTTACGTGATCCTGTGCCTGATCGGCGGCTTCGTCCTTTTGAGCATGGACGGGCTGAAACCCAACTGGAAGGCGCTCCTGTTGCTGCTCCCCATCGCTTTCTTCGCAGTGATGAGCTTCATTCGCCAGGAGCCGATGAGCCTGTTGCTATCATACGCCTTCACGCTCTTCCTGTTGGGCATGCTGGCGATCAGTTTTCTCGGCGGGCGCTGGCTGGCCTATAGCCTCGCGGATTATGTTGCCAACTTCTTCAAATTGGCTGGCAGCATGGTCGCCCGTCCACTGGCATTCATGATCGAGAGCCGTCGCCAGCAGGGAGAGGCCAACTCGAAGAGTAGTGCGCGCCGGGTCTGGCCGATCCTGCGCGGCATCCTGATCGCCATCCCCATCCTGGCAGTCTTTGCGGCCTTGCTCGCCTCGGCCGATTTGATCTTTGCTCAGCGGCTGGAGGACATCATTGCCCTGTTCCGTCTGGAAAAATTGCCGGAGTACATCTTCCGCGGTGTCTACATCCTGATAGGCGCGTACCTGCTGGTAGGGGTCTTCCTGCACGCTGCCACGCGCAGCCAGGACGAAAAAATGATCGGTGAAGGGAAACCGCTCGTCCCGGCTTTCCTGGGCTTCACCGAGTCGGCCATCGTGCTGGGCAGCGTAGTGTTGCTTTTTGCTGCCTTCGTCTTCGTCCAGTTCCAGTATTTCTTCGGCGGGCAGGTCAACATCCATATTGACGGCTACACTTATGCTGAATACGCCCGGCGCGGCTTCGGCGAGCTAGTAGTGGTGGCATTCTTCAGCCTGCTGCTATACCTGGGCTTGAGCGCCATCGTCAAGCGCGAGACGCCCGGCCAGCGCTGGGGTTTCTCTGGCCTCGGCATTGGGATGGTGGCTCTGGTCGGTGTCATCCTGTTCTCGGCCTTCCAGCGCCTGCTGCTCTACGAAGCGGCCTATGGCTTTTCCCGCCTGCGGACATACACTCACGTATTCATGTTCTGGCTGGGCGTACTGCTGGTCGTTGTGGTCGTGCTGGAAATCTTGCGCCGCGAGTGCGCTTTCGCTGCTGCATCTTTGCTAGCTGCCCTCGGCTTTGCCCTGACTCTCTCCCTGCTCAACGTAGACGCTTTCATCGTCCGCCAGAACGTGGCACGCGCCGTCCAAGGGAAGGAATTGGACGTGGCTTACCTGGCCTCGCTCTCTACGGACGCCACGCCCGCGTTGGCGGCGGCTTATCAATCCCCCTCACTTCCGGCCGGGATCCGGGACTCGGTTGGTGCTTCCCTGGCCTGTATCCAGGCGGGCGCGCCCTCGCGTGGCGACACGAGCTGGCAGTCATTCCAGTTCTCCAATTGGTTGGACGAGCGCGCCCTGCAATCGGTGCAAAATGATTTGAGGGGTTATCAGATTGAAGACAGCGATTGGCCGACGAAGGTGATCACCCCGCAAGGGCAGACATACGCCTGTGGAGGTTACGGTCTAGGCGACTGAAAAGCCCGTTGGAACACGGCCAACGCAATGCGCTGCCCAAACGGGTGGCGCATTTTTCAGGTTCCGGTGTATATAAGATCCAGGTTAGAGTCTTTATTCGTCGAGAAGCGATACGATGGTCGGCGGGTTATAATTGACACAACTGGTGTTTGGCAAGGAGTGAAAGATATGAGTGAAAATCCGATTTCGAATGATTTGAATGGGGCGATCCCATCGTTCTTTGCGCGTCCGAACGTTCGGCAGGAGGTGATCCCGATCGCAGGCGGGATTCCATTTGGGATCGAGCGGGTTCTGAATCCAGAGGTTGGCATTGGCGGCGCTTATGGGACCTGGGGCGAAAGCTACGACAACACGCATCTGAAAGAACTGATCGAACAGCGCATGGGTGAGCCGCTGCGAGATGATGAGAAAATGAACCTGGCGGAACTAGGTTTTGTCAACCGGCACCACATTCCTCATTTGACCGACGAGGAACATCTGGAATTAGAAGTAGAAGTTGGCTCCCGGCTTCTGCGTGAAGCTGCGCTTGCCAATGGCTGGCAGCCTGCTGAAGTCCAGGCTGTGCTGATCGGCATGAGTGGCCCGGTGGCGGACGACTACGTCGAGCGGATTTGTCGGCGGACCGGCATCCCCGAAAGCGCGTTAAAGGTCAGCGTGCATAAGGCTTGCGATAGTTCGGTCGGCGGGCTGAACCTGGCCCTGAATCCAGGACTGACTGCTGCTGGGCAGACGAACATCGCCGAAGCGCTACACGGCAAGAAAGTCCTGGTGGGCGGGATCGAGGGCTTGAGTCGCTTCACGGGCCGCACGCGCGATAAAAACGCGCTTCAATTGTTCGGAAATGGCGCGGGCGTGATCGGAATAATCCCAGGCATGACGATGAAGTTCCTGGTAGGCAAGGATTATGAAGCCTTCGACGAGAAGGGGGTGCTGGCTGTGCGCATGTTTTACCCCCACTCTGGCAAGAGAGTTGCTGGACACACGATGGTCGAGGTGTCGCAGGTCGGCCAATCGCACATCCGTGTGGCCGGGCTGATGCACGAACCGGGAAACGGAGATCCGATTGCTATGGCGGGACCGATGGGTATGGTGAAGCTTTTCGTGCGCACGGGTGTGCAGGTGGTTTCTGAAGTCTACCAGGCATACCAAAAGCTTATGGATAAACTAGGCATGCCTGATAAACCGATAACAGTCGCAATCGTCCATCATGCCAACTATAAAATCAACAAATTGAAGGAAAAGCATTTGAAAAAGGAAGGCATTAGTTTCCCAATGCCCTGGCTGCTGAGCGAATTTGGAAATGTCAGCGCGGCTTCGAATATGATCGCCTTCCTGCGGCAGCTGCCCAGCCTGAAATCCGGAGATCACATCTTGTTCGACGGGTTTGGCGCAGGGACGTATTACGACGTGCTGGCTGTCGCACTGGGAGGCTAAGAGGAAAGCCCCCGTTTTCTTCGAGAAAACGGGTTCCTGATCACTGTTAGCGGATATCCTGCGGCATCAGATACCAATCCAGGAAGCGCTCCATGCGGGCGTAGGCGTCCAGTTGGGTGGCGCGCTTGAGGAAGCCGTGCGGCTCACCGCTGTAGGTTTTATATTCGAACGTTTTGCCAGCGCGCCGCAGGGCTTCCACCCACATCTCGGAGGCCTCTGGCGGCACAACGTCGTCTATCAAGCCGTGCATGATTAAGACGGGTTTCCGTACTTTGTCTACTTGGAAATAGGGAGAACCTTCGATGTAGACTCTCCGGTTTTGGGATGGCTTGCCAAGCATCATTTCGGTGTAAAGACGCAGGTCGCGATTGCACAGCGCCCAGGAGTTTTCGAGGTGCGCGTCGCCATATTTGCTCACGCCGCAGGCGAAGAGGTAATCGGGGTCGCGCGAGAGACAGCAGGCCACCATGTAACCGCCGTAGCTGCCGCCGAAGATGGCGATGCGCTCTGGATCCACCCAATCCAGCGTATGTAAAAAGTGTGCCCCATAAAGGCAGTCTTGTGTATCGCTGATGCCCCAGTCATCGTAGTTAGCGTGTTCAAACTCGACCCCGTAACCGGTGCTGCCCCGGTAGTTGGGCGCGAGGAAGGCGTAACCTTTGGCAATGAAATACTGCGCCAGGATATCCCATTCGTAACAATACTGAGCCGAAGGCCCGCCGTGCGGATGTAGGATGGCTGCGCCGTTCGGTTTGATGGGTCGGAAGGACAAGGTTGGAATTTCCAATCCATCGTAGCTCTTGTAGCGTATCCATTCGGGCATGACCAGCGTGTTGTGCGTTAGGGCGGGTAAATTGGAGAAAGTCAGTTGGGTCGTCTTGCCGCCCGGAACGATGACGCGGTACAGGTCGGGCGGTTGAAGCGGGGACTCGTACTCAACCGTCAGGTACTTGCCATCGGGCGACCAATTGGGCGTTGAATAAATGCCCTGACCAGTCTTCAAGTAACTCACTTCACCATTGGCAATGTCAATCAGCGCCAGGTCGAAGGCCCCTTCCCGGTTGACGGTGCACGCCAGGCGCATCCCATCCGGCGACCAGGCCAGATCGCTTACCTCCAATCTCAGGCGAGTCAATTGCTGCATCCCTTCACCGTCGGCGCGGATAAGCCAGGCCTCGTTGAATCCAGAGCGTTGTGAGAGAAAGGCGATCTGCTTTCCGTCTGGCGACCAGCGCGGCCACCAGTCTTTCTGCCTGGGCGCGCCGGTCAGGAGGTGGATTTGTCCGGTCTGCACGTCCACGAGCCGCAGGTCCAGGCGGTTCGGATCGTCGCGCGGGCGGAAGGTGAAGACGACTGTCTTGCTGTCCGGCGCGGGTCGGGCGTCACGCACGTCGCCGGCCAGGGTCGCCAACGGGCGCGGCCAGTTCCCTTCGCGGTCGGTCAGCAACAGTTGGACACCCTCGCCTTCACGATCCACGTGGATGAGCAGGCCGTGGCTATCGGGCATCCAGCGCGGCAGCGTGGCTTTGGGGGTAAAGCCGCTAATCTTCTTAGGTAAGCCGCCCGCCAGCGGGGCAACGAATACGTGCATCTGCATCGTGAAAGCCAGCCAACGGCTATCTGGCGACCACTGCGGGATTTCATCATCCCAGTAGGCGACTGGGCCGCGTTGGGTGGAGATGCGCGCTGGCCAGCCGCCTGCGGACGGCATCACGTAGACATCCGAGAGGTCTTCGCGATCCCAGATGAAGACGATGTTCTTGCCGTCTGGCGAGAGCTGATGGTCGCGGACGCGGTTGACGGCCGTGATCAGCTCTAGGCTCCAACCCTCCGACGGTTTGATGTCCGGCCGCTTGATCGAGGGCCAGCCGTTGCGTTCGTATTTTTCCTCGAGTTTGATTTCTCCAGCCATAGCCACCTCCTCGTTCAGGTGACAGTCACCTGAGGATGCTGCCTCACTTTCGATAGATGCCAGGATGAGGCAGGATAAATTATTATCCTGGTTATCCAGTAAATCCTGTTTGGTTCCGGGTTGCCCGGGTAGGGATTATTTCAGGGCGACGAAATTGCGAGCGTGAGCTAACCCTTGGCGGCGAGTTCTTTATCGGCTGCAAGCAGGATCTCATCCAGCTCACGCGAGATACTCTCCGGCATTGGGTCAACCGGGGAAGCGGCCAATACCTCTTTGACCTTTTCCCTGGCCCTATTATACATCGAAGGCTTCCCCAAGCCAAGCCAGGCTTCGTAGGAGTGATGGCCGATCAGGCTGGGTGTGAAGAACTCGCTGCTCCGGGCCGCTAGGCGGGTTTGGCGGGATTTCAGGAAGTTCCCCCCTGGACCGATTTGGGCGACATCCTCGTAGAGGTCTTGCGCTGTGCTGCTATCCACGCCCGCGCATAGGCGCTCGCAGAAGTGGGCAATCTCGTTATCCACCACCAGTTGCTCCAAGATGAGGAGCTGGTCGCTCTCGATCTCGCCGAAGCCGACGATGATATCCGAGCCAACGCTGACGGGTGGAAAAGTGGTCACCAGTTTCTCCAGAATGGCCTGCGCGCCTGGCTCTTTGGCGTCCGAGGTGCAACCGGCCGAACTGCTGGGGAGTCCATAATAGCGGCCCATTTCGACCATAGCGGCGGATTGCAGTCCCATTTCGGGCGTGCCGCCTAGATACGCGCCGTTCCTGAAGTCTACCGAGCCGGTGGCGCTGCTGTAGATAAGCGGGCGCCCCGGGTTCGCCAGTTGATAGACGACCACCGCCGAAAGCGCCTCGGCGTTCGCCAAGCACAGATTGGCGAACAGGCTGGCGGGGCCGGTTGTACCGTTGACCGGCATGGGCATGATCATGACCGGCATGTCGTACTGCCCCAAGTCGAGGTAGGCATCCAGCATTGGCCCGTCGTGCATCAGCGGCGCGACTGGACAATAGATCAGCGAGTAAGCCTTGCGCGCCCGTACCTCGGCCTCGCTTCCCAGGACAGCCTTCAATCCTGCGACCAGGTAAGGAACCTGTTCGTAACGGTGCAGCTCGTGCTCGCCATGTTTGGACGAATACTTCATCATTGCAAAGAATTCGTGCAGGGCACGCGAGTGAGCCGGGACGTCGGAGGCGCAGGTCGGCGCCCAGGCCATCACGCCCATATCCATTTGCTGGAAGACGCGCAGGCCGTTTTCGATATCCTGGAGCGTGCCATAGCGCTTCTCGCCTGTGACGAAATCCACGGCGAAGGAGGCGGTACCGTCAATACAGTAACGCGTGACCGGAGAGGGCAGCGGGTAATCGTAGACCGGGTTCCTGGCCCCCAGGACAAAAGACTTGGGAGCCGCTTGGAGGGCCTCTTCGACCATTTCGCCGGGTATCCTGGCGATCTTGCTCTCCCAGTCCACCTTTGCGCCGTTCTTTTCCAGCAAAGGCAGTGCCTTTTCGCCGTAGAACTTCACACCCACGCTGGAGAGGATGTGCAAACTCTCGCGGTGGATGCGCACCTGTTCTTCTTCAGAGAGGATCTGACCTTTGAAGTTCATATTAACCTTTGGGTGACGGTCATGGGCAGGCCTGGATAAAGGCGTCCAGCTCGCGGTGCTTGAGAATCGCGCGCATCTGCATCGCCTGGGCCTGTGTGCAGAAATCGTCGAGCGTGATGCCCGTATCGGTGTATTCGGTGTCGATGACGGCTTTGCCGGCTTTGATGAAGGGAATCATCTGCTCACACCAACCTTGGTCGAAGCAGTCCTCGGTCAAGGCCCAGTCGAAGTAGGGGAGCAAATCGGCCACCTGATCGCTGTCGTTCTTCAAGCCGATGGACAGTCCGCGCGCGTGGGCCTCGTCAGCCAGCCAGATATTGTAATGAAGCTGATCCTGATAAGTCAGCGGGAAGCCGGTATCGTTGGTATAGGCGTCAATATTATCTGGCTCAACACCGTCGAAACCCTTATCGCGACACAAATCCAGCCGGGTGCGCAGGATGGGAGCGAGTTTGTCAATCTGGCGGATGTCCAGCCACTTTTCGCCCGGCCAGCCTGCGTAATCCTTGCCAATGATTTCGGGTGGGAACTGGCCCTTGTCCGGACGCCAGTCCTCCCAGGAACCGGCGCTGATGTAGCAGATGACTTTGCGTCCCTGCGCGTGCAAAGCCGCGATGACAGAGGCTTCGTTGTCGAACAGGTCAATATCATATACTTCCGCGTCCACCGAAGTATCCACTGGCAGATCGGTCAACTGCCACTGCCAGGAGACACCCGGCACTGGACGCCAGATGGTTCTATCCGGTGTAATCGCTGGGAAAGCGGGCTGGACTTCGGGAGGCGCAGGCGTACCTTGTGCCTCTTGCGTGCTGCAAGCCGCGAGCAAAGCGATGAAGAACAGCACTGCGCAGGATTGCCATTGGGATGAGAATAATGGTCTTTCCATTGCTTCTTATCCGTGTTTATCACTTTCATCTGTGGTTGAAGATTACCTGCTCGGCATTGCGGAAATATACCTTCTCCAGCACCTCGTCCGGCAGGTACAGGCCATGCACGTGCCAGCGTCCCTGCATGGGGAAGGGGGCCGGGCTGTAGTTGAAATACTCGTCGTCGGTTTCGAGGAAGCGGTACATGACCCGGTACGCCTCCGGGTAAGGCCCGAAATCCGAGCCGAACAGAATGCGATCCGCGTACTTCAGGAAGAACCGGCGCGCTGAATAGGGCTGGCGGCCAAGCTCTCCGATGCGGGCGGCGATGTCTACGTAGAAATTCGGGCAGCGATCTAGCAGCGCGCCCACCCAGGCCAAGTTCTCGGCGTAACAGCCCACGTGCGCGCCGATGAAAGTCGTCTTTGGGTGGCGTGCGACGAGCGACGCCAGCCCGTTCAGGATCGTCATGAAGGCCGGGAACGGCGGGCTGGGGAACTGCCAATCGGGTTGGGCGTGCAACTCCTCCCAGCGCTCGTTGCTCTCGTCGAGCGGGTCGAAGAAGGCCACCGGGTCGGCGGCGTGGATGACCACCGGCCAGTCCAAATCGGCGGCCGTCTCCCAGATGAGATCCAGGCGCGGATCATCTATCTTGACCAGTTCGCCGTGATGGTCGCGGACGTGCAGCCCGAAATTCTTCCAGACTTTCAATCCCGCCGCGCCGTATCTTTTCTGGACCTGGAGCCTGCTCGCTGCCCATTCGGCGAATCCATCTCCCTTTTCCGCCCACTGCGACCAGTCCACGCCGCCGAAGACACGGAAGCGGTCGGACGCGGGGCTGAGGTATTCGAGGTGCTCCTGGAGCGCCGTCTCGCTCCAGCCGCCGTCTAGGTCAACGTATAACCTGATGTCCGACGCGTCCAGCATGTCCAGCAGCGCGGCCAGCGGACGATGGATCCAGCCGCCGCCGAACTCGTCGCCGAGGTGATTGTGTGCGTCAATGACTGGGAAGCGCGGCTTCTCGACCAGGGTGGCGCGGGTAACGAGAGCAGGTTTGGGGTAGAAGGCTTCGAGTTCCATAATCGTCCTCAACAGTCGCGGTGGAGGCTCTCTCCTTATCGTACCACAATGGCGGACGATCCGAACGAGCGATTTCGATTTTTGTAGACTGCCTCTTGACAAAAGATTTCATCTCACGTATACTAATTTTAGTAACACGTGTTAGTAACAAAGGGAAAAATGCCCGGTAAACGCACGACCAGTTTCGATGTTGCCGAGATGGCGGGGGTTTCCAGGACGACTGTGTCGTTTGTCCTCAACAATGTACATGGGGTCAGCATCAGTGAGGCCACCCGCCAACGCGTCCTCGACGCGGCTAGAAAATTGAAATACTATCCCGATGCAGCCGGAAGAAAACTAGTCAGCGGGAAAGCCTATACGCTGGGGTTGGTGCTGCGTCAAAGCCATGAGCA
>CAYZIQ010000083.1:0-4635 GCA_964478375.1 uncultured Chloroflexus sp.
TTTTTTTTCAAATGCCTGAATTTTGTTTTCCAGGATTTGAATCTTAGATTTCACCAGATCTTTCAACGCGATCGGCAGGGCTACATCCAAGCACGATTCACCGGTCAATTGCCGGAGAACCTCATAAACCGGTTTGGGGAAGGTAACTGAATTTGTGACCATTTTCTATCACTTTCACTCTAAGGGGCCGTCAGGCTATTCCAAATGTGCCTTGAGGCTCTCTGCTAGCGCTTGCGTGATGCCAGGCACGGCGGTCAATTCTACCACCGAAGCCTCTCTAATCTTATCCGCAGAACCGAAATGTTTCAAGAGGGACCTTCGCCGCACCGGGCCGATACCGGGGATAGAATCCAGCGCCGAAGCCATGCCCTGTTTCGTGCGCCGCTTGCGGTGGGCGGTAATGGCAAAACGGTGTGCCTCATCACGGATGCGCTGGATGAGATAGAGCGCCTGTGAATGGCGCGGCAACAACAGCGAATCGGCTTTGTTCGGAAAGAAAATCTCCTCGCGCTCCTTCGCCAGGCCTACGACCGGCACTTTACCGAGCAGGTCATTCTTTTGGAGGACGTCCACGGCGCGGGACAACTGCCCCTTGCCACCGTCCACGATCAGCAGGTCAGGCAGGAATGCGAACGACGGATCGGGCTTGGACCCGGGCTGGGCCGCCGCGTCCTGGGCCGATTGCCACCTGCGGAAGCGGCGCATCAGCACCTCCTCCATGCTGGCAAAATCGTCCGGAGCACCGGCCGCGCCCTCGATGTTGAAACGGCGATAGAGTTTCTTGTCCGGCACGCCCTGGCTGAAGACCACCATGCTGCCGACGGTCGCCGTCCCCTGCATGTTGGAGATGTCGTAGCACTCGATGCGGTTGGGCGGCGTGGGCATTTGCAGCGCGGACTGCAGCTCGGCCAGCGCCTGCTCCTGGCGGTGCGTATCCGCCTGCCACTGCGTGCGCAGCGACTGGAGCGTCTCGGCCGCGTTCTCGGCCGCCATCCTGACAAGGTCGCGCGGCTGGCCGCTGCGCGGCACGATCATCTTGACCTTGCGGCCGCCGGAACGCCCACCCAACCATTGTTGGATGATCTGGGCCTCCTCGATCTCCTGCGGCAACATGACCTGCTGCGGAATGCTGGCTGCTTCGGTGTAGAACTGCTTGACGAACTCTGCCATCACCTCGTTATCGGCAACGTCCTCGGTCCCTTCCAATACAAAGTATTCGCGCCCAATCAATTTCCCGGCACGGATGAAGAAAATCTGCACACAGGCTTCATTATCGGCGCGCGCCATGGCGATCACGTCCGAGTCTTTGTAATCCGAGGCAAAGACCACCTTCTGGCGTTCGATAACGGACTGGAGCGCCTTGAGCTGATCACGGATGGCGGCAGCGCGCTCGAATTTCAAACCCTCGGCAGCCTTCTGCATTTCCCGATCGAGACGAGCGATAATCGCCTCCGTCCGCCCATTCAAGAATTCCTGTAAATTGGAAATCATCTGGCGGTAGCCGACCTGGTCAATCGCGGCGATGCAGGGCGCGGTGCACAATTTGATGTCGTAATAGAGACACGCCCGCTTGTCCTGGCCGGTGATCTCCCGGTCACAGGTCAGGTACGGGAAGATGCGGCGCAGCACGTCCAGGGTCTGGTAGACGGCCCAGGCGGAAGTGTACGGCCCAAAGTAGCGCGAGCCATCGTCTAACATTTGCCGTGTCACCGTCACCTTGGGGAATGGTTCCCCCCAATGGATTTTTATGTAGGGATAGCGTTTGTCGTCCTTCAAACGGACGTTGAACTTGGGCCGGTGGCGCTTGATCAGGTTCATCTCGAGAATCAGCGCCTCGAGTTCCGAGCCGACCAGGATCCACTCGATGTCAGCGATTTCACGCACCAGGCGACGGGTCTTATGATCGTGGCTGGCGTCACTGTGAAAGTACGAACGGACGCGGTTGCGCAGATTGATCGCCTTGCCAACGTAGATGATCTTCCCCTCGGCGCTCTTCATCAGGTAACAGCCCGGCTTGATCGGGAGAGTATCGAGGGTACCTTTAAGCTGTTCAGAGATCTCCATCGTCGAATATTCTATCACGCGGTCTGCTCATCAGCGAGGTGGTGTGCTGTTTTCGTCTCTTTGGCCCATGTAGGTTTCATCTGCGAGCAATATGGGACTGGAGCGTAACACCACAAGACTGGTATCGTTAATAAATATGACTATAATGGGTAAAATTAGTGAGTCCTTCGTATACGAATGGCGGGGGTGAAGGCACCACGAGCAGGATAGGCAGCCCCCCCGAGGGCGGAAGCACCTCTCGTGTGTCCGGCGGAAGAAGCGGGGCAGGCACAGAGGAAGGAAGACAAGCTTTGAGTCTGAGCTTGCGCGCCAACGCCGCGAGCAAGCCGCCCTCCAGTTTCTGTCTACCTGGCTTGATCTGCCTGGAGCTGAATGCCAACACTGGCGCCGATGTAAATCCATAGATCTGCAAACCGAATCACAAACAACAGGCCTCCGCAGGAACTTCTGTACGGAGGCCTGTCTCATTTTTCGGCTGCGCTTGGGTAAGGCACTGGCGCGACAATCAGGAGGGCGGTTTGTGGGTCGAGGAGCTGTACCAGCGCGGCGTAAGTCCAGGCAATCCTCCCTGGCGGGCCTGATGCTTCGATCAAAATCCAGATGCCGTCCACCATAGCCTCTGGCGTTATAATAGGGCAAACCTCGATCAGGAGAGAGACTTGGGAGAGCCCCTCGAAATCCTGGTAAGCAGAGTTTTGCGCCAGCGCGGCCTGAAGATAGCTATCGCCGAATCCTGCACCGGCGGTCTACTCTGCGACCGCATTACCGACGTGCCCGGCTCGTCGGACTATTTCATTGGGGGCTTCGTATCCTACGCCTACGAAGCCAAGGTGAAATCGCTCGGCGTGCGCTGGGACACACTCAAAGCCTACGGCGCAGTCAGCCGCGAGACGGTGCTGGAAATGGCGCGCGGCGCACGCATGGCTCTGGACTCCGACCTCGGCATTGCGGTCAGCGGGATTGCCGGCCCTGGCGGCGGGATGCCGAAGAAACCGGTCGGTCTGACCTGGATTGGCCTCGCTGCGCCGGATGGCGAGTGGGCGCGCGTCTTTCGCTTCCCCGGTAACCGCAAACAGAACAAGGCCTCGTCTGCTGAGGCAGCGCTGCAACTGCTGGTCGAATACCTGGAGGGAAAACGCAATTTGGACGCGGATTTACGCAATGCCAAGCCCACCGACTCTCAAAAATCCGTCGTGAGCAAATTGGTCCGCCGCATCCGGTCAAGTTAGTTGGCCCACATGAACGTCGTGATCATCGTCTCCGCCAATGCCGAATGGCAGGCGGTCAAGCAAATCCTCTCCCCTACCGATGTCCAGGATTCGCGGCTGGGCGAGTACTTTGCAACGCGGCTCGCCACTCGTCACCCGTCACTCGTCACATTCTTCCACGGCGGCTGGGGCAAAATCTCCGCCGCGACGACGCAGTATGTGATAGATCATTTCGACCCTGATCTGCTCATCAACCTGGGAACTTGTGGCGGATTCGAAGGCCGCGTGGCGCGCAGGACCTTAATCCTGGTCGAAAAAACGATCGTCTACGACATCCTCGAGCAGATGACCGACTCTGACGAGGCCATCGCCCATTACGCCACCGAGATTGATCTTTCCTGGCTGGGGGAGAGTCTTCAGCCATCGGCTATCAGTGATCAGTTCTCCCTTGCCCGCGGCCTGCTTATCTCCGCCGACCGGGACATCCTGGCGAGCGACATCCCCATGCTCGTGGAGAAATACGATGCCATTGCTGCAGATTGGGAATCAGGCGCGATTGCATGGGTGGCGAAAAAGAACGGTGTGCGCTGCCTCATCCTGCGCGGCGTGACAGACCTGGTCAACGCGGGCGGCGGCGAGGCCTACGGAAATTACGATCTGTTCCTCCGCCGGACGCGCGAGACCATGCAGCAGCTCATCTCGCTAATTACGGAGCACTGGTCACAGCTCGCCGCTCACTGATGGGCATGGATCGTCCCCTTTTCATCGCTGCAACCCAAGCGCCAACGCCGTCCATCCCGAACCAGCAGATTGTCGGCCTCAAGCGGCCCCCAGCTTCCCGATGGATAGACCGCCAGCGCTGGGGAATCACCCTTTTCCCAACCCTGGATGACCGGATCAACGAGCCGCCAGGCGGCCTCGATGGCGTCACTGCGGTCGAAGAGCGTGGCATCCCCTTCCAGTGCTTCGAGCAACAGCCGCTCATAGGCATCCGGTAAAGCACCATCAAACGAAGTGCGGTAGTGGAAATCCATGTTTACCGAGCGCATTTCCTGCTCGGAATCCGGCACTTTCGCTTCGAATCGCAGGTGAATGCCCTCGTCAGGCTGGATACACAAAGAGAGAATGTTGGGGGTGAATTCGCTTTCATCCTTCAGGTGGAACATCAAATGCGGCGGGCGCATGAACTGGATGATGATCTCGGAGGTTTTCTCAGCCAGCGCCTTGCTCGAACGCAGGTAGAATGGCACGCCCTGCCAACGCCAGTTGTCAATATACAACTTGAGCGCGGCGAAAGTCGGCGTCTGCGAATCGGGCGCGACGCCATCGGCGTCACGGTAGCCCGCGTACTGGGCGCGCACCG
>CAYZIQ010000083.1:4735-13153 GCA_964478375.1 uncultured Chloroflexus sp.
AGCAACTGTGCGAATGACTCCCAGACCGAGGCCTCGAACGTGTCCGGGCTGAAGGTTGTGATGCCTTCCCGCAAGTGGTCGCGAAAAGCGTCGTCGGGGATGGAACGACGGGCGTACCCGACAATCCGTGCGCAATCCGAAAGGCGTCCTTTTTTAAAGTTGTTATACAAAGCCGGGATTAGTTTGCGCCAGGTCAGATCGCCCGAAGCGCCAAAAATGACGATTGTGGTAGGAAGCGAAGAACCGGACATCATCTACTCTGTTTTCACAGCGTGGCCGCCAAACTGATTGCGCAGGGCAGCCAACAGCTTGGCGGCGTAGCTTTCGTCCTGGCGGCTGATGAAGCGCGCCTGCAGCGCCAGTGTAATGATCGGGGCGGGCACATCCAGATCAAGGGCTTCGGCGACAGTCCAGCGGCCCTCGCCGCTATCTGCTACCCAGCCCTTGATGTGGTTCAGATCCTGGTCAGCGGCAAGGGCGTTGGCAGTCAGGTCCAGTAGCCAGGAGCGCACCACGCTGCCATAACGCCAGATCTGAGCGACCTTTTCCAGGTCAAGGCTGAAATCTTTCTTGGCGTGCATGATCTCAAAGCCCTCGGCATAGGCCTGCATCATCCCGTACTCGATCCCGTTGTGCACCATCTTGACGAAGTGTCCAGCGCCGCTCGGCCCCACATACCCCCAGCCTTTGTCCGGCGTGGGGGCCAGCGTCTCGAAGATCGGGCGCAGGCGCTCGACCACTTCTGCCTCGCCGCCGATCATCATGCTGTAGCCTTCTTTCAGCCCCCAAATCCCGCCGCTGGTGCCCACATCTACAAGGTGCAATCGTTTCTCTCGAAGCTCACGGGCGCGGCGCTGGGTGTCTTTGTAATTCGAGTTGCCGCCATCAATAATCATGTCACCTGGCGAGAGTTTCTCGGCCAGCGCATGGATCGTATCATCCGTGATCGTGCCGGAGGGCACCATTACCCACACGGCACGCGGCGGCGTCAGCTTTTTTGCGACTTCGCTCAACGTGCGTGCCCCAACCGCGCCTTCCTTTTCGACCGCCTGGATGGCGGCGGCGTTGATATCGTAAGCGATGACGCGGTGCCCCCCGCTTAGCAGGCGGGTGACCATGTTGGCGCCCATTTTTCCCAGACCAATCATTGCGATTTCCATAACTTGTTTCTCCTTCACAAACTATCCATGAACATTCGCGCTTCGACTGCGGACTTCGGTTTCCGCTCAGCGCGAAATCATTGGCTAGACCTCTTGCATAAGTTGGACAGACTCCCATGCCCGTCATTCAGCGGCGTGGGAGCCGCCCCCGCAAAATTCCGGAGGCTATTGCAAAAGGTCTACTGGCTCGTCACGAGCGGAATTTTTTAGGCAAATGGACGACCGCCGCCTCGTCAACAAACCACCAGATCTCGCCGTTCGTGGGGTGGATGCGCTGAGCGGGCCAGCGCAGCGGATCGCGCGGACCCATCAGCGTGCTGGCCAGCGCCCGGGCTTTTTCCGCGCCCGCGGCCAGGAAGACCACCTTGCGGGCCGCGTTGAACACGTTCGGCGTCAGGCTGACCCTTAGCGCAGGGCGGCCTTGATAATCGGCGGATGCTGGGATCGCCGCCAGCTTCGCATCAACCTCCAGCGGTGAGCCAGGAAAAAGAGAAGCCGTGTGTCCATCCCCGCCCAGGCCAAGCAGAACCCAATCCAGGCGCGGCCAAGCCAGCGCGTCCTCTGCAAACGCCTTCAACTGTTCCGCGTAATCTCTGGCCGCAGTCGTTGGATCCAGCTCCCCCTTTACGCGATGCAAATTTTCTTCGGGAATGGGGACATGCGCCAGCCAAGCCTGGCAGGCTTGGCTGAAATTGCTCTGCGGATCTTCTGGCGGGACGCAGCGCTCGTCTCCCCAGAAGAAGTGCATCGTTGACCAGGGCAACTGCTCGCGATAAGGCGGCGCGGCCAAGAGGTGAAAGAGAGGCAGCGGTGTGTTCCCACCGGCCAGGGCCGTCAGGAAGCGGCCGCGCCTGGTCACCGCTTCCCTGACCGTTCCCACAAAATGCTCGGCTGCCGCCAAGCTCAATGATTTGCTGTCCTCGAAGATCCGAATATTCGTCTCAGGTATCATCGCTATTTTACTTCTCAACAAGAAGGGGAAATTGAAGGGTGTGCGGGCGGCCTCGCACCCTTCGGGTATGCTTTGCAACCACCCGCGCACCGCCCATCCCCCAATTTATGAGATGATACCTCCTAACCAATTCTCAGTCCATGACAGGCAGCGCCAAACAATCCTGCTTCTGGGTTGCGGATAACGTGTACCGGAACTCTTGCCAGCATTTCGGAAAAACGTCCTTTGGCTGTGAAAGCCCGCATAAAGTGCGCGTCCGTCAAGAACGACAGAATGTGAGCTGGGATGCCTCCGCCGAGATAGACGCCGCCGGTCGCCAGCACTTTCAGCGCCAAGTTGCCAGCCTCGCTGCCCAGGATGGAGACGAACATCTTCAAGGTCTCCACACAGATCTCTACTTTACCGGTCACAGCAGCCTGAGAAATGACCGGTGTGGGATCTTTGGCCTGAGAAAGCTCGGTTTTCAACCATCCCGGCTCGGGGTAGCGGCCGGTATCCCTGAGGAATTCGTAGATGCTCGGCAAGCCAATCCCTGAACACACCCTTTCATAGCTCACATGCTCATGGCGAGACATCAAGTAGGATAGCAACTCTAACTCGGTCTGGGTGATTGGCCCGAAATCGGTGTGGCCGCCTTCGGAGGCACAGGGAACGTAGCTATCGCCATTCCAGATTAGGAAGGCCTCCCCAAGCCCCGTGCCCGGCGCGATAACCGCGATGGCACCGTCGGGCGTAGGCGTGCCCGTATTGAGCGTTACCAAATCCCGGGCTTCGAGGAAGGGAATACCCTGAGCAATGGCGGCCAAGTCATTCAAGAGTGTGACTGGCGCGCCCAACTCCGCGCTCAACGCCCGTTCATCCACAACCCAGGGCAAGTTGGTCACCTGGACACGCCCATCCACCACCGGTCCGGGGATCCCGAAACTGGCTCTGTAAATTGACCAGCCTCTATCCCTCAGGAATTCGGCCACCAGCGCCTCTAGCGAGAGAAAGTCGGCGCTTGGAAAGGTGGCTTCAGCCAACGGATGGCGTGGCCCATCTTTCGGATGGTAGATCGCCAGCCTGGTCTTGGTCCCACCGATGTCACCGGCCAGCAAAAATTGATCTTTTTTCGGCATCCTTGTTCCTTGTGTTGATAGAGTTTCAAAACTTACCAGGACAAACGCCTATTGGTCTGGAGATCAAAGGCAACCAGCAGGCCGCCACTTCCAAGAGGAATATCACGAGGCATTTGTTTCTCTCGATCCTGAAAGCTGGACTACTCGAGCGGTCAAAACCTTGGTTCAGTTTACCGCAAAAGGATTACAGCCAGATTATAAACCAACCTAAAACGTGAATGATTTCCCAAATTCGAGTTGGGTGAAGGTATTTCGAGAAGAATGACTCCTGCAAACTCCACATCTTCCTCCACCGTAGAAAGTAATTGGGATAGATTTTCGGAAATCTATCCCAATTGTTTTTACTTCCCTAGTCTTGCTCTCTCCTTCTCAATGACACTTTCTTCAAGTTTTTTGAAGAGTGGAGCAGGTTGATTTAATTTCACCCCGGGCTTCAATTTACTGGGTTTCCAGTACCCTTCGACTGCGCTCCCGCTGGTTGCTCCGCCCACCTGTGCCTGCCCTGTCCCGTCCGCCTGCACCTGCCCTGCACCGAACGCAGGACGGTGTGGCGCAGGCACAGGCGGGCCAGGACGGGGCGGCACCGGCGCAGGCAAGGTAACAGGACGATATCTCAACACCCTGTGCTCCCCAAGTGAGTCTTTGACCGTCTCAGTGTACTGCTCGCCGAAGAGCGGTGACTCGTAGCCGAGGAAGGTGTGGAGTCTCTCGCAGGTGAAGGGCAGGAAGGGGGCAAAGAGCACCTTGAGCGAGTCAATTGCCATGAGCGCGGTATAGATCGTCTTGGAGGCAGCGTCGCGGTCGGTTTTGATAGCAGTCCATGGCGCGTTGATGTCGAGATATTGGTTGACGGCAGTGGCGAGCTTCATCGCTTCGCCGAGCGCCGAACGCAGGCGCACAGCTTCGAGTTCCGCGCCGACAGTGTCGAATCCGCTTTCGATAGCGGCGAGCAGGTCAAGGTCCGCGGGACGAAGCGTGCCTACATCCACAGAAGGAACCCGCCCTTCCCAATTCTTGTAACAGAACGCCAGTACACGGTTTGCCAAGTTACCCCAGGTCGCCACCAACTCATTGTTGTTGCGCGCCACAAACTCGGCCCAATCCCAATCGCTGTCCTTCATCTCAGGCATGTTGACCGTCAAATAGTAACGCAGAGCATCGGGGTCGTAACGGGTCAGCGCGTCGCGTCCCCACACCGCCCAGTTGCGCGAGCCGCTGATCTTCTGCCCTTCGAGGTTCATGAACTGGTTGGCCGGGACGTCGTACGGAAGAGTGAGTGGCTTTTCATCCTCCGCAAAGATCTTCAAGAACTGAACTCCCGCTCCCATAAGCTGCGCCGGCCAAAGCGACGTGTGGAAGAAGATGTTGTCCTTACCGATGAAATAGAACTGGCGCGCCGATGGACTGACCCACCACTCGCGCCACGCCTCTTTCCCCAACCCAAGCCGACTCCACTCTATCGCAGCGGAAAGGTAGCCGATAACGGCCTCGAACCAGACGTAAATGCACTTGCCCGCTTCCGTCCAACCTTCGACGGGAACGGGAATGCCCCAGTCGAGGTCGCGCGTGATCGGACGTGGCTTCAAGCCCTCAGACTCGATCTTGCGTAATGATTCGCCTAGCACCGTATCGCGCAAGTGATCGGCGCGCTCTTGCAAGAATTTCTTGACATCGGGTTCGAGCTTCGAGAGGTCGAGATAGAAATGCTCGGTCTCGCGCAATTCGAGCGCGCCGCCTGCCTTGGAGCGGGGGTTGAGTAGTTTCTCGGGTTCGAGCACATTGCCACACTTGTCGCACTGGTCAGAGCGCGCGCCTTCGAAGCCGCAAATGTAGCAGGTCCCTTCGACGTAGCGGTCGGGCAAGAATCGCTTTGCACTGGGAGAGTACCACTGCATAGAACTCTGTGTGAACAGAAAGCCGTTCTCTTTCAACGCCAGGAACATCGCCTGCGAAACCTTGAAATGGTTTTCAGTGTGTGTGGTGGTGAACAGATCGTAGGTAATACCGTAGCCCTCGAATAATTCGATGAAACCGTCGTGATATTTCTTATAGACTTCTTCGACGGGTTTACCTTCCTTGTCCGCGGCGAGCGTCACAGGCGTGCCGTGCGAATCCGTGCCGCTGACCATCAGCACGTTATCCCCTTTGAGACGATGATAGCGTGCGACGATGTCACCGGGCAGGTGCGAGCCGGTGATGTTCCCAACGTGAATTTCAGCGTTGGCGTAAGGCCAGGCAATGGCGATGAGGATATGTTCGGTCATAGCAGACTCCGGAGAGTTGAGAGTAGAGAGTAGAGAATAGTTCGAGATGTGTTACATGGCGTGCAAATAGACTGTTCTCTTTTCTCTGTTCTCAAATATCTGTACAGGTAAACAAAACTGCCGGCTTTCGCCAGCAGTCTTCAAGGCGGCATGAACCGTCCCGCAGCTCATCTGGCGCTGAACTGCGCAGGAATGCAGGACATCATCATGGCGCGAGTAATCATGATCGTAGTGTAAGCGAGGCTGGAAGGTTTGTCAATGGAAATTACAAATACTCTTTCAACTGCCTGGCCCGCCTCGGATGGCGCAGCCTCCGCAGCGCCTTTCCCTCGATCTGCCGGATGCGTTCGCGCGTCAATCCGAACTTCTCCCCCACCTCTTCCAGCGTGTACGAGTTGCCATCGTCCAGGCCGAAGCGCAGGCGCAGGACGCGCGCCTCGCGCGGCGAGAGCGTCCCCAGCACCTCGTCAATCTTCTCGCGCAGCATGGACTGATAAGCGGACTGGATCGGCGTCGGGCCGAACTCATCCTCGATGAACATGCCCAGCTCGGAATCCTCATCATCCCCCACCGGGCTTTCCAACGAGAGCGGCAGCCAGGAGACTCTCAAGATCCACTGCAACTTTTGCAGATTCAAGCCAAGTTCAACCGCCAGCTCTTCCACTGTGGGCACGCGTCCGTGTTTTTGCTCCAGCTCGTGCGTGGTCTTGTACACCTGGCGGATACGGTCAATCATGTGCACCGGCACACGGATGGTGCGCGCCTGGTCAGCAATGGCGCGCGTGATGGTCTGGCGGATCCACCAGGTGGCGTAGGTCGAGAAGCGGAAGCCCTTATGGACATCGTATTTCTCGACCGCCTTCATCAAGCCCAGGTTGCCTTCCTGAATCAGATCGAGGAACGGTACGCCGCGCCCCATGTAACGTTTTGCGATACTGACCACCAGCCGCGTGTTGGCCTTGATGAGATGGTCACGCGCCAGCAGGCCATCCTGCACCAGGGTTTCCAGCCGAGCGCGTTCGAGCGTGTGCTTGCGCCCGCTCAACAGCACGAGCTTGTTCCTGGCTTCCCGCCCCGATTCGATGCGCAGCGCCAGATCGAGTTCCTCCTCAACCTTCAACAAGGGCACGCGCGACATCTCTTTCAGATACAATCCGACCGTGTCATCGCTGGAGATGGATAACGTATCCGCTTCCAACCACGGCTCGGCCTCAGGTTCGAGGACTTCCTCGATTGGCACTTCATCGTAGTTTTCGGGATCAACGATGTCCACCCCCCGATTGCGCAACACTAACATGATGACGCTCAACCGCTCGGCATCCTCGCCGATTTCGGGATATAGCTCCACGAGGTCATCCGTGGTCAGATAGCCCTGCAGGGAGGCCTTTTCCAAGAGCATGCTCAAAGCCTCCCTATGCCGTCTGCGCCGATCCGGATGCGACACGGTCACTTACCCTCCTGATAGACGCACGGCATAGGGACTCATTCTCCCAGCAGCGACTTCAGCGCTGCGAACGGCGATTCGACCCCGACAGCCTGGTGACCGCAATCGGCCTGGTTCAAGTCCTCACCGCATACCGGACACAGCCCTTTGCAATCCGGCTTGCAGACCGGGCTGATGGGGACCTCGAGTAGCGCGTATTCGCGCAACAGCGGCTCCAGGTCAATGTGACCGTTTTCCGGCAGGATCAGGCCCGAGTCCGTGACAGAACGCTTGTTGAAGGCATAAAGTTCGATCAGCGTCCACTTTAGGGGCTGATCAAAGCGGTTCAGGCAGCGCACACACTCCAGGTCCAGATGGCCTCCGAAATCAGCCTGGAGTAGAAGGCCCTGCGGGGTGCGGCTGAGGTGGGCAATCCCAGTGAATTCGCGCAGGATCAGATCGTCCCCCAGCCTCATCTTGGGATAATCGAAATTAAAATCACGGCTCGAACCGATCGGTTGGTTGATCAGAAATCCGACATTGAGCCGCAAAGGACGACGAGGGTTAGCCACGCTGATTTGTCTGGGAAAGGGATATACGCAATCCCATTCTAGCACATCGGCGACTCGAAGTCAAGAAAGGGTTTTTTAAGAATCCCGTCAGGTTCAAAATCGCTTCACCTAGCTCACTCTCAAATCCAACTCCTCCTTGCCACCCAGCCTCTCCTGGATGCGCTCGACGACGATCTCCAACGCCTGCGGCTGGTGGGCGTAATCCAGGTCGTCAGTGCGGATGGTCAGCACTGGGCTGAGATCGTAGACTTTCAGCCACTCGTCGTAGAATGAATCCAGAAGGGAGAGATAATCGGCCGAGATACCGGTCTCGATGTTGCGGGCGCGGCGGCGAATGCGCTCCATCAGCACTTCGACCGGGCATTTCAAGTACACCAGCAAATTGGGAGAGGGCAGGCTGCCCATCACCAGGTCGAAGAGGCGGCGGTAGGCCAGGTAATCGCGCTCGGCCATGTTGCCCATGTGGAGCAGCGCGCGCGCAAAGATGTACGCGTCCTCGTAGATGCTGCGGTCGAGGATAGCAGAGCGCGGGTCGCGTGCCGCTACTAGGTATTGCTCGGCGCGGTGTCCCAAAAAGTAGATTTGCAGGTGGAAGGCCCAGGCGTGCATGTCGGCATAGAAATCCGGCAGGTAAGGATTATCAGCCACCGACTCGTATTCTGTGCGCCAGCCCAGCCTCCCCCCAATACGCTCAGTCAACGAGGTCTTCCCTGCCCCGATGTTCCCAGCTACAACGACCAGACGTTTTGGCATAGTTCCTCCAAGGTCACTCTATCAGGCCTGTCACCCTGAGCGTAGCGAAGGGTCTCCTCGTGATAGAGAATGCTTCGCTCCGCTCGGCATGACGATTTATCGAGCATTTTACCCGAAGAATGGGGGAGCGAACTATCAAATCTCTTACGAAAGAGGTTTGTAGTGGCGACTTTAGT
>CAYZIQ010000084.1:0-8669 GCA_964478375.1 uncultured Chloroflexus sp.
TCACTACACCTTAAACTGACCCATTTTCAACTCTAAAAAACCTTTACCACCTCAGTGACATCTATCGTTGAAGCATTGGTAATGGGTAGGCAAGGACTTGGCATTGACATAAACTCACTTGCATGGTTCGTTTCTTCTGTAAAGACGATGCCTCTATCTCAAAGCGACAATAAAATGCTACGGGAATGGGCTTCGAGTCTCGCTGAACACAAAAATATCATACGTGAAAATAATGATTTTGAGGTGGAAGAAATGAAGCATATTCCACCTTCGCTTGCTGATTACATAAGAGGCCTGCTTAGAAGCATTAAGATACTCGATTATCCGAGGCTTGAGCGTTTTGCACGCTGCGCAATTTTAAGACTCTGTCAACGTCTAATTGATGGTCGGAATTCTCTGCCTTTACCACTAAAAGTAGAGGAAGAATTAATCGTTGAAATTGATCACATGCTTACCGGTCTGGAAGAATTTGTTTTTGCATGTCGGAATTCAGGCGTTTTAAAAAACCAAATATCCTCTCGACGAGTTTTATTGCAGAAATCGACAATAGGAGTTGAAACAGACATTACTCTAAGCGATCTTCTAAAGAAACCCCATTTGGTGTTTACTTCACCACCCTACCCAAGTGTTCATGTTCTATACCACAGATGGCAGGTTGCAGGAAGAAGAGAAACCTCTACTTTCTCACTATACCCACTGAATTTTCACCTGGGTTTCGATTGATTTGAATTCACTATCTCCTGTTACCAAGTCCGCCTTTTTCGCTTGCGCCAGCGCCGATGCGTAACAATCCGCGTAGGACATTTTATTTCTCGACTTGAAACGCGCCGCTTCCTGTGTCAGTTCCCAATCCACATCCACAAATTGGATGCGCAGTTCGCGCAATTCTTTGATGCTGCTGTTTGCCTCCTCCTCCGAGATTTCGCGGGCAATGATGTACCATACCTCGCCGACATTGACCACGCACATATAAACGGGTATTCCCTCCTCATGGGCGCTGGCAATCAGATCGGCAATCTGCTGGCCAGATGGTTCATCTCCAAAATAGGCAATGACTGACCAGGAATCCAAGACAAGAGCTTTGGGTTTGCGAGCCATTTACAACTCCTTTTCCCGCTGTTTTTCAGCCATCAAGGCCTTCATCAACCCCCTGCCCTTGTATTTTCCGCGCAGGGAATGGATATATTCCCGTGTGATGGGTGTCATAATAATCTTCTTGGTTTGTTCGTCCACATCAATTTGAAGGTAAGTTCCTTCCCTGACACCCAATTTGCGCCGGATTTTCGAGGGAATAACCACCTGTCCTTTCGATGTAACAATTGTCTCCATTGAATCGCTCCTTCCGAAATATACATGGAATATACCATTACTATAAATGTAAGTCAAGAGTATTATATCTTACTAAATAGTGCTATTCGGAATGATGAAGCCGGGCAAGTCCATCACTCCACTCTCTACAAAGTAGCTGTCACTTGATTCGCCAAGGCATGTTATAATGACCAACAATGTTGGTCAATTGACCAACATTGTTGGTCTCAATCTTTTATGGAGTTACCTGTTGTATGCTGGAACCGCTTCTTGGCTCGATCAATGCAGAGAGGGTGTTGTTTTTCATTCTCGCCCGCGAAGAGGGATATGCAAGGGATATCGCTAGATTCTACAATACTGACCTCTACGCCATCCAAAAACAATTGGATAAACTGGAGGCGGGGGGCATTCTATTTAGCCGGCTGGCGGGACGAACGCGCCTATACACGTTAAATCCGCGCTATCCTTTCCTGAACGAGTTGAAGAACCTATTGGAAAAAGCGCTGTCTTTCTATCCGGATGAGGAACGGGAGAAACTGGTCATGAACAGGCGCAGGCCAAGAGGGCGCGGGAAATCCTTATGAAACCAGTAAAAGAGATGACGCAGATTGAACTAGCGGCATACATCCAATCCCATCTGAGGGAAGTGGGTATCAATGTTGTGCTTTCGGGAGGAGCAGCAGTTGCGTTCTACAGCGGCGGCAGGTACATTTCGAAGGACTTGGATTTGATCAATGTCCAGTTCACGAAAAGGAGTAAGCTCAAGGCTGCAATAGAGAGAATCGGCTTTCAGGAAAAAAGGCGCTATTTCGAAAACCCTGATACTGAGTACTTTGTAGAATTTCCCAACGGTCCTTTATCCGTTGGACAGGAACCCATGAAAGAAATCTCCGAAATCGAACTTGCGACAGGAATTCTCAGGATCATTTCGCCAACCGATTGTGTAAAAGACCGATTGTGTACTTACTATTTCTGGGGTGACAAACAAGGGCTGGCGCAGGCCTTGCTGGTCGCTCAGAATCAACGAGTTGATATTCGAGAAATCGAGCGCTGGTCTAAAGAAGAAGGAAAAGGGCGGCAATTCGAGGATTTCCACAGCAGACTTGGATAGTTTTGAACGATTACAGCCTGCAACCCCATTATAAAACGGGGAGTCAGGTGAAAAAGCACGCCTGACTCCCGTAAAATAGTTCACGATCTGTCCTATCGTTGTTCGCCACCGGCCATTGCAATCCCGTGCTTGGGGCATAGCCCGTTGTCGCCAATTTGCTCCAGACACACGCAGGGGATATCTTCCCCGCGCACCTCGAGCAGAGCGATCGCCATCTCGGACTGCCAGCCGACCAACTTCAGTGCCTGCTTGCGCAGCCATTCTTCGTCTGGACTGCACGAGCCTCGCAGCCAATTACCAACCGTGGTGCGACTCACCCCCAATGCTGTGGCCAATTCGCGCCAAGTCTCCAGACCTTCAGCAGACTGATAGGCCTGGATAATTTCGACTTCGGTCTTGGACTGGTTTTCCTCCATCTTTGTTGGTTGAAAACGTCATTTTCAACGTAAAAATTATATACATAGAATTATCTCTTGTCAACCCCCTTTTCCAAATTCAGCAAAAAACGTAAACTGTGATCATGAATTTCTCTAAACTTCTTGAAATAAAGTTCCTTGAATGGCAACAGAAAGAGGGGGGAAGAAAAACGGTTTCGGAATTTGCAAAACATGTTGGTTTTAGCCCATCCGCAGTTTCCCTGTGGTGGAATGGAACTAGGAAGCCAACACGGGAAAATATAAAAAAACTGGCTGAAGTTTTAGGCCCTGAAGTCTATGATTCCCTTGGTCTGGAACGCCCTGACCCATTGCTAACCTACGTCGCCAAAAGCTGGGACGAGCTGAAACCTGAACAGGCCCGTGCCATCGCCGAACAGGTGGAGAGATACGTCACAGAAAACGACGAGAGATCAAAAGGATCCGGCAATCCGGGCGAATAAGCATAGGAGCCGGCTGGCGCTTTGCCAGAAATGCAAGATTGCCCTGCGTGTCTTCTGGCATTGCACGTTCAACTGTCAAGTAATAAAAAGAGCCGAGCAGTGGGTCTGCCCGGCTCCAATTTATTGACCACTGATCACTGACTATTTCTTCCCAAACTTCTCTTTCAAAATATCCTCCAGCGTCGGCTGGCCGATTTCTTGCAGCTCATAGCGCACGCGCTGGGCGGGCTTGTTGATCTTGATGATGCGCTTGAGATCAATCGGCGTGCCGATGATGACCATGTCCACGTCGGAGCGGTTGATGGTAGCCTCGAGGTCCTTCATCTGCGCTTCGCCGTAGCCCATCGCTGGCAGGATGGGACCGGTCTTGGGGTACTTTTCGTAAGTGGCCTTGATCGAGTTGACCGCGAACGGGCGCGGGTCAACGATCTCGGCTGCGCCGAAGCGACGCGCCGCCACGAACCCGGCGCCGTAGGCCATCTCACCGTGCGTCAGCGTCGGGCCGTCCTCGATAACCAGGACGCGCTTGCCACGAATTGCGTCGGGCTTTTCCACGAAAAGCGGTGAGGCGGCCTCGATGACAATTGCCTTGGGGTTCAGCAGACGCAGGCTCTCGCGCACCTTGATGACGTTCTCGGCATCTGCGGTATCCACCTTGTTGATGATGAGCACATCCGCACTGCGGGCATTGGTCTCGCCGGGATAATAGGCCGACTCGTGTCCAGGTCGGTGCGGATCGGCCACTACAATCTTGAGGTCCGAAACGTAGAACGGGAAGTCGTTGTTGCCGCCATCCCACAGCACGATGTCCACTTCCTTTTCGGCCTGGCGCAGGATCTTCTCGTAATCTACACCGGCATACACGATCACGCCGTTGTCAATGTGCGGCTCGTATTCCTCTCGCTCCTCGATAGTGCACTCGTACTCGTCCAGATCATCGTAATCGGCGAAACGCTGCACTTCCTGCCGGATCAGATTGCCGTAGGGCATCGGGTGGCGGATGGCTGCGACCTTGTAGCCCATGCCGCGCAGGATGAGCGAGACGCGGCGGGTGGTCTGACTTTTGCCCGACCCGGTGCGGACGGCGCAGACCGAGACAACCGGCTTGCTGGACCTGACCTGGGTGGCCTTTGGCCCCATCAGGCGGAAGTCCGCGCCGGCTGCCAGCACGATCGAGGCCTTGTGCATAACATACTCGTGCGGCACGTCGGAGTAAGCAAAAACGACCTGATCAACTTTGAGCTCGCCAATCAACTGGACCAGGTCGCTTTCGGGATAAATCGGGATGCCCTGTGGATAGAGTTTCCCTGCCAGCGCAGCGGGATAGAGGCGGCCTTCGATATTGGGGATCTGCGTGGCGGTGAAGGCGACGACTTCGTAATCCCGGTTATCGCGGAAGAAAACGTTGAAGTTGTGGAAGTCGCGCCCTGCGGCGCCCATGATGAGGGTACGGACTGGCATGTATGAATCTCCTTGAAAGATTTTTTGAAGGTGGTCGAGTAGTCCCGAACGAAGTGAGGGACGTATCGAGACCACAAATTACTGCATAACTCGATGGCCTCGATACGGGTTTCGATACGCCTTCGGCTACTCAACCCTACTCGGCCATCAAACTGCTTCTGAGATTACATCACTTCCGGCGCTTCGATGGACAGCAAGCGCAGTGCGTTGGCGAGCACGAACTTCGTCGCCGCGACCAGTCTCAGACGGGCATCCCGCACCTGCGGCTCGGCTTGAATGACAGGGCAGGCATCGTAAAAGCCAGCAAAGGCTTTGGCGATATCGTAGGCGATGGTGGTGATAACGAGCGGACGATACTCCGCCGCGGCGCGCTGAACCTCGGAAGGAAAGCGGGAAATCAGGTCAATCAGCTCGATTTCGGCAGGGTTAAGATCATAGTCAAACGTTGAAGGTCGAAGGTCAGACGTTTGACGTTGAACGTTCGACTTTTTGAGGATCGAATTACACCGCACATGCGCGTATTGGATATACGGCGCGGCCTGGCCGTTGAAATCCAGCGCTGATTTCCAATCGAAAGTGACCAGCTTGGTATTCTCACGCGCCAGGATCGGGTATTTGAGCGCGCCCAACCCGACGGCGCGGGCCACGTCCTGCAACTGCGCCTCGCTCAGCGAGGGATTTTTCTTGCGCGCCTCCTCTCGGGCGCGGGAGGTCGCCTCGCGCAGCAGGTCCTCGAGCAGGACGACGGTCCCTTCGCGCGAAGAGACGACCACGTTGCCGGGCAGCGTCACCAGCTCATAAGGGATGTGCTGGCACCGCCGCGCCCGTTCATCTCCGGTGATCTCCAGGATTTTGAACACCTGCGTGAAATGCAGCGACTGGCGCACGTCAACCACGTAAAGCGACTTCGTCAGGTCGGGATAATCGCCGAACTTGTGTTTGACCAGCGCTAGGTCTTCGGTGGCATACAGGGCGGTCTCGTCCGAACGTAAGATCACCGCGGTGCGATACTTCTCCTTCGCAAGGCCGAGCAGCTCGTCAATCTTGACGATCACCGCCCCACCCTGCGGACGCTCGTCAATGGCAATGCCGCGCCGCACCAATTCCTCCACAATTTCCTTGCCTGGTTTCTCTTCTTGGCTGTTGAAGTAGTACACGTCGAAATGGATGTCCAGGGCAGCGTACATCTGCCGGAAACCTTCCAGCGACCACTCGCGCGTCTTTTCCCACACGGCCACGATCTCAGGCTCGCGCCGATCCCAGCGGGCGTAGGCGGCGCGCACCTCCGCCTCCAGCTCAGGATTCTCCTCCAGCCGCTTCGAGGCCTCGGCGTAGACCTCGCCCATCCACTTGGTGATGTCCGCCGCGGGTTCCTCACCAGGGTGGTACTTCAGGTAGCCCCACAGCCACTTGATGACGTGCAGACCCATGTCGCCGGGGTAGTTGGCGCGCACCACGTCCAGGCCAGAGAACTCCAGGATGCGGCACAGCGCCTCGCCCAGGATGGTGCCGCGCAGGTGGCCGACGTGAAAGGCTTTGTGCGTGTTCGGGTGGGAAAATTCGACCAAGACGCGCGACCCGGCCCGAGGTCCGGCCCCGAAGCGGTCTTTTTGTTCCAGAACAGTATCCACGACACGGCGCGCGTACTCGGCCGTGTCGAAGTAGAGATTGAGATAACCTTTGACCGCCTCGACTCGCCTGATGCCCGGCACGTCACTTGCCGGAGCCTTCGACAAGCTCAGGACGGCGCCTGTAACCTGTTCCGCGATTTCCTGGGCGCGCTGCGCCACGTTGACCTTTTTCCCCGCCCGCGCCTCGTCGGCCGCGGTCTGGAAAAACGAAGTGGAAATGCCCCACTCGCCGCTGAAGGGGATGGGAACCCACTTTAGCTCGGCAAGCGGGATACCGTTCTCCGCACAAAACACCTGGATCTTCGCTTCGATAGCCTGCTGTTCTTTGTCGAACATCGTTCACCTGCGCCGGAAGAGCGAGGGGATTATATCACGGGGAAAATGTAGGTCGAGATAGTATCTCGACCTACGTTAGCGCGCAAAAGCGGGAGCGTGCTTACTCCCGCTTATGGTGCAATGGTTTCGCGAATGGTTATTCCTTCGCTGGCTTCTTGGTGGTTCTGGTTGTTTTACGCGCTGGCTTTCTTGCCCCCGCCTTTTTGGGGTTGACTGGTTCAACTTCAACAGGTGCTTCTTCCACGGGAGCAACCACCTGCGTCATCGTTGGCGCCATGACCGCCAGTCGTTTCATCAGGCGGGACTTTCGCCGCGCGGCGTTGTTCTTATGAAGGACGCCTTTCCGTGCAGCCCTATCCAACAGGCTGATGGCTTCCACCACAGCAGCCTTGGAAGGCTCGAGGTTGTTGGTTTCGAAAGCCGCGCGGGCTTTCTTGACAGCGGTGCGCGCCGCGCCGCGATAGACACGGTTCTTTATGCGCCGTTTCTCGTTCTGACGGTTGCGCTTGATCTGAGACTTGATGTTTGCCAAATTACTTCCTCCAAAATTTATTCCTTAGTCATGGGGCGTTATTTTACATGAGGGGATGGATTCTGTCCAGTTATTTCGATTTCAGATTGTCGGTACCTCACGAATTGCTGGGCCGGATTGCCAAATCCAGCGTTTTTATGGCGGATTTGCCAATCCACCATAGCGTTTCGCGAAGTACTGTTTGTAGATTGCAGAATAACCTCGAACTATGCAATCTTCTCGAACTTCCCGCCGGGCGCGCCGCAGACCGGGCACTTGCCGTCCATCGGCCCTTCATGGGTGTAGCCGCAGAACGGGCAGACGTAGTAATCCACAGTCGGGGTATCCTTGCCCTTTGCCTGAATTTCCGCTGCTTTACGGTAGAGTGCCTCGTGTACCTTCTCCACCTCCAGCGCCCACCCGAACGAACGGGCGGCGCGCTTTTCCCCCTCCGCCTCGGCTTGGGCCAGCATTGGTGGGTACATAGATACAACTTCGTAATGCTCTCCCGCGATAGCTGTCTGCAAATTTTCCGCAGTGGATTTCACGCCATCCATGGCCTTGAAGTGATTATGGGCGTGGACTGTCTCCGCGGCGGCAGCGGCACGAAACAGCTTGGCAACCTGGGGAAAGCCCTCTTCATCGGCTTTCTTGGCAAAAGCCAGGTACTTGCGGTTGGCCTGCGATTCACCCGCGAAGGCGGTTTTCAAGTCATCAAGGGTTTTGGTCATATCATCCTCCTCACGATAAACTAAAGTGGTTGGATCGGTTTGATTTCTTTTCCTGATTATACTCAAAATGCCTGCCGGCAGACGGTTGACGCAGGTGTCAAGAACAGGTATGATGAAAATAACCTCAGGCTGGCTGGACGGTCGCGGTCCTGCATTTCGGTGCAGGGTCGAGGAAAGTCCGCACTCCTTAGAGCACGGCGTCGGGTAATGCCCGGGGCGGGGAAGCCCCACGTGGGCAAACCTGCCGGAGCAGGGCCACAGAAACAGACTGCGACCCCTCCCTGGCCCTCCCCCCAAGGGGGGAGGGAAGGGTGAGGGTCCGCGAGGGTGAAAAGGCGGTGTAAGAGACCACCGGCGTCTGCAGCAATGCAGGCGGCCAGGCAACCCCCACCGGGAGCAAGGCCAAGCAGGGACGAGAGGCTGCTCGTCTCGATTATCCCTTCGGGGATAATAAGTCCCGGGTAGGCCGCTAGAGCGGCGCGGCGACGCGCCGTCCAGAGAGATGACCGCCCAGGCGGAGCGCCGGGACGAAGCCTCCGGGCGTAAACCGGAATCCCCTCCGCTGGACAGAATGCGGCTTACAAGCCGGCCTGAGGCTTTCCATTCATTTTCCCTCGGCCAGAATCCCCTTAAGGGGACGGTGTGCAGCTTATAGGTCAGCCTGATGCTTTCCGTCCATTTCCCCTTGGCCAGAATCCCCATA